>JAYTWA010000280.1:0-3224 GCA_043743675.1 Sphingomonadales bacterium | reverse complement strand
ATCGATGGCGGGCGATCAACCTTCTGGTGTCGCGCCTGCCAGCGTTGACCTTTTCAAACACGTTGGTTAGAGGCTTCGTCAGAGACGGTGCGAGCGAATCGCGCCGCTTTTTGATTTTACAGCTAGTCGAGGTTTATTCATGGCGAACACGCCGCAAGCAAAAAAGCGTATCCGCCGCAATGACCGCCGCGCCGTCGTCAACGGCAACCGTGTAGGCCGCATCCGCACATTTGTGAAGAAAGTCGAACTGGCACTGGCTTCAGGTGATCAGAAAGCGGCTGCTGAAGCGCTGCATGCCGCACAGCCAGAAATGGCGCGCGGCGTTGCCAAGGGCGTTATGCACAAGAACACGGTTGCGCGGAAGTTCGCTCGGTTGACAAAGCGCGTCGCAGCACTCGCTTAAAAACCCCCCTTAGACAGTATGAAAAAGGGTCTGCTGACAGAAATGTCAGCGGACCCTTTTTCGTTGCTTAGATGTGACAGAAAAAAGTCCAGCTTTTCCCGCGATTCGCCCGTTAACATCGTAATAATTTGACAAAAAACCCCAGAATTCTGCGCCTAAATCGTCTCACCCGCAGTTTTGCGCCGCTCACCGATGTCAACGGGGATTATTTCACTTTATTTGCAGGCCGCGTGCTTGCGCAGGCCCAATGTTCAGCCCAAAAACCATGGCAGGCACGCAAGCGAATCGCTCCTGCGGATTAGCCCGATGACTGCGACAAAGACACGCTAATCACATCTGTGTTTGGCGTGAGCGGGAAGTTCGGATGCGATCTCAAGAGCATGGCGGCGCGTGCTGTTGCGACGGGGGAGGTTGCGTGGATCAAAGGTCGGCCATCGAAAGCGATTCGAGTGCGCGTATGGCGGTGGCATGGGCCACTGTGCGGGACGGCCTTCGTCGCGATGTCGGTGCGCGCAGTTTTGACCGTTGGTTGGGCCGGATTACGCTGGGTGACTATTGCGGCACGGATCATTCGATCACGCTTGTCCTGCCGTCCGCATTCATGGCGAATTGGGTATCAAGTAATTATGCCGAACGACTGACGCTTGCATGGCGCAATGCACTGCCCGATGTTCGCGTCGTGAAGATTGCGGCGGATGCAACGACGGGCGAACGCATCGAACCTGTCGTAACGCCCATTGAAATCAAATCCGAAGAACCGGCCACCCCGCGCTTCCGCTTCGAACCCAAATTCACGTTCGACAATTTCGTGGTTGGCCAGTCAAACCGCATTGCCTGCAACGCCGCGCGGGCAATTGCCGAGGGCGGACCGATGCGTTTCAATCCGTTGTTCGTCTACGGACCGACGGGGCAGGGCAAGACGCATCTGCTCCACGCCATCGGCCACGGCTATACCGCGCGCAAACCGCAAGCGCGTGCGCTGGCCATGTCTGCCGAACGCTTCATGATTGATTTTGTGAACGCGATGCGCGCTAAGGACACAATGGCGTTCAAAGAACGGCTGCGGTCGGTCGACATTCTCCTGATCGATGATTTTCAGTTCATTGCGGGCAAGGAAACGACGCAGGAGGAGTTCCTCTACACGATCGACGAGCTGATGCGCGGCGGGCGTCGCCTGATTATCAGTGCCGACCGCAGCCCGCAGGAACTTGACGGTGTCGAAGGTCGCATACTCTCGCGCCTGACACAGGGCTTGGTGGTGGACATCCAGCCCGCCGATTACACGCTGCGCCGCGCGATTGTGGATGCAAAGGTCGCGGCAATGCCCGGCGTGGTAATCCCCTCGGTTGTCCTCGATATGCTTGCCAGTCGCATCGCGTCAAATGTACGCGAGCTTGAGGGCGGGTTGAACCGGCTCGTTGCTTATGCATCACTCAACGCGCGGCCTATCGACGAAGACTTTGCTGAAGAAGTCCTTGCCGACATGTTTCGCGCGAGCCGCCGCCGCGTCACCATCGATGAAATTCAAAAGCGCGTGTCAGATCATTTCAAAATTCGCCAGGCCGAAATGGTCAGCGCCCGCCGCGCCCGCGCCGTTGCCCGCCCGCGCCAGATTGCCATGTATCTCGCAAAACAGCTCACCCCCCGCTCGCTCCCCGAAATCGGGCGGCGCTTCGGTGGACGCGATCACACAACCGTGATCCATGCGGTCAAGCAAATCGAAAAACTGCGCGCGTCGGACAGCGAGATCGACGCTGACGTGCGCGCTTTGATGCGGGCGTTAGAGGGGTAGGCCCTCGCTGGTTGCGTCAGCGTTTTTCGAAACGCTGCAAAACCCCTTGACAAAACAAACCATATTGGTTATGTATGCGCCGTCCGATGCAGCTGGCCAGATGCAATCAACGGATGGATCATCGACCGGCGCGGAGCCATCCGGAAACAATTCGGAGCTTCGTAACCCAACGGTGTGATCGATGACATGGGGTCTCCTGCGCATCCCTCATTGGATGCAACGGCTGTCCGGCAACGGACAGGTGCTACACAACAGCCTGTGAACACAGGACATTAGGCCCGACGATCACACCACCAAAAGAAAGCCTGGACGCTTTCGATACGATAAATACCAAAGTCGTCCAGCCCGGATGCACGTGGCAAGGACGCGCCGGTCAGATTTCCCACTGTCCTCAACTGAGAGTCGAGTTGCGTCCAAAATCACGGTCGTCCCGGACTTGAAGGCGCACTCACCCGCCAAATACGGTTCCCCACATCGTCGGCGACGAGCAGCCCGCCCGCCTTATCAATGATTACGCCCACGGGACGCCCCTGCGCTTTGCCATCCTTATCAAGAAACCCGGTCAGAACATCGCGCATCGCGCCGTTCGGATATCCGTTGGCGCCAAAGGGCACGAACACAACCTTATACCCTGATACCGGCACCCGGTTCCATGATCCGTGTTGCCCGATAAACATCCCGTTCGCCAAACTGCCAAGCGATCCGAACGCCAGCCCGAGCGACGCCGTGTGTGGCCCCAGCGCATAATCGGGCCGCTTTGTATATTGCAAAAGATCAGGCCGCGGCTCGACACGCTTGTCTTCGTAACCGCCCCAATAACTATAGGGCCAACCGTAAAAAGCCCCGAATTCCACGCGCGTCATATAATCGGGCGCAAGATCGGACCCCAGCATGTCGCGTTCATTCACAACCGTCCACAACGCCTTGCTGGTTGGTTCCCATGCCATGCCGACCGGGTTCCGCAGGCCGCTGGCAAATATCCGCATCGTCTTTGCATCAATCGACACTTCTAGGATGTTTGCGCGGTGA
>JAYTWA010000279.1:0-3350 GCA_043743675.1 Sphingomonadales bacterium | reverse complement strand
TCGTCGCTCACCTTCCGCCGGTCCTGCCGCGAAGGGATTTGCGGATCTTGTTCGATGAACATTGACGGCAAAAATGGTTTAGCGTGCACCACCGCGATTGAAGACATCAAGGGCGAAGTGCGGATCACGCCCCTGCCCCACATGGACGTCATCAAAGATTTGGTTCCCGATTTCACGCATTTTTATGCGCAATATGCGAGCATCCAACCGTGGCTGAAAACCGTCACGCCAACGCCATCGGGCACTGAGCGCCTGCAATCACCCGAAGACCGCGCGAAGCTGGACGGGCTGTATGAGTGCATCCTGTGCGCCTGTTGCTCAACAAGCTGCCCTAGCTATTGGTGGAACAGCGACAAATTTCTGGGTCCCGCAATATTGTTACAGGCCTATCGCTGGCTGGCGGACAGCCGCGACGAAATGACGGGCGAGCGGCTCGACGAGCTCGAAGACCCGTTCCGCCTTTATCGCTGCCACACGATCATGAACTGCGCCAACGCCTGTCCAAAGGGGTTGAACCCGGCACGTGCGATTGCCGAAGTGAAAAAGCTGGTCGTCGAGCGGGCTGTTTAGCTGCGTTGTCGGACGACGCGGCATTCGCGTTTGGCGAAGATCCCGATAATCCGGGGTGGCACAGATGGCAGCTGAAAGATGAAACGCGGTATAACGGATTTCTCGGTAAGCTGATTATCCGGCGCGAAGGCGAAATAGCACGCGTCCGCATGTTCCCATCGCGTGTGCACACGAATTTGCAGGATGCCATTCACGGCGGGACGACGCTGGGTTTCATCGACGTTGCCCTGTTCGGCGCGAGCCGGATGTTCGGCTTAATCGAAGCGGGAACAGCCGCCACGCTCGACCTGTCGACGCAATTCATTGGCCCTGGCCGGATTGGCGAACCCCTTGATGCCGGGGTCGAATTGTTGCGTGAAACTCGCCGCCTAATTTTTATGCGCGGTCTGGTGATGCAGGGTGACCATAAAATCGCGGCTTTTTCGGGGACGATCCGTAAAGGCTCGGCGGGCTGATGCTCGAACGTTACCGAGCATTGGTTACAGCGGGTGAACTTCGCGAAGATCCTGATCAGGCCACAACCGTTGCTCGCCTCGCGAAACTTCAAGCCCAGCTCGAAGCCGTCCCGCCGCGCGGATCAATCCTGTGGCGGATGTTCAAGGCCCCACCGCCTAAACCGCGCGGCATTTACATGTGGGGCGGCGTCGGGCGCGGCAAATCGATGCTCATGGACCTTTTCTACAACACGCTGAAAATCCCCAGCAAGCGGCGCGTTCATTTTCACGAATTCATGATCGAAATGCATGCCAGTATGAAAGCCTGGCGCGCGGCCAAGCCCGGCGATCCGATTCCCCATATCGCACTCGACTTTGCTCAAGATGCGCAATGCCTGTGCTTCGACGAGATGGTTGTGAACAACAGCGCGGATGCCATGATCCTGTCACGGTTGTTCACTGGCTTGCTTGATCACGGCGTCACGGTTGTCGCAACGTCGAACCGGCCACCGTCCGACCTGTATAAAGATGGCCTCAACCGCGAGCATTTCCTGCCTTTCATCGCGACCATTGAACAACGCCTGGATGTGATCGCGCTCAACGGCCCGACCGATTACCGGATGTCACGACTTGCCGGCGTCAAGACTTGGCATGTGCCCAATGGTGAGCGAGCGACCGCCGCCGTGCGGGAAGCCTTTTTCAAACTGACTGACTATCCTCCCGAAGACGCGAAAAATGTGCCGACTGCGGAAATCGACCTTGGCGGGGACCGTATGCTGCATGTACCCAAAAGCCTGAAAGGGGTGGCTGTCTTCAGTTTCAAACGGCTGTGCGCGGAGGCACGTGGGGCGACCGACTATCTGAGCATCGCGCGCCGATATCACAGTGTCTTCATCGTCGGCATTCCCATACTCGGTCCCGAAAACCGTAACGAAGCCGCGCGGTTTGTGACGCTGATCGATGCGCTGTACGAATATAAGGTCAAACTGATCGCGACCGCCGATGCCGAACCCGTTCAGCTTTACGAAAGCGGTGACGGCGCTTTCGAATTTGAACGGACGGCCAGCAGGCTTATTGAAATGCAAAGCCAAGACTATCTGGCGCAAGGACATGGCGCATGACCGACGACGACAAGATGCTGAGCAAAGTCCCCGCCGTTACCATAGGGTTCTGGCTCATCAAGATCCTCGCGACCACGCTGGGCGAAACCGGCGGCGATGCCGTGTCGATGAGTTGGCTTGGCGAAACGACGGCAACTGCGGGATCAGCAGGCCTGAACGGCTATCTGGTCGGCACGGCAATTTTCGGAGCGTTGCTGATCGGCATGGTCTGGCTGCAAATCCGGGTGCGGGCATTTAATCCGTGGCTGTATTGGGGAACGATCATTGCATCGACAACGGCAGGGACGACACTGGCCGATTTTGCCACGCGGTCGATTGGATTGGGGTATCCGGGAGGGTCACTGTTGCTGTTTGCCTGTGTGATGGCCAGTCTGTTGATTTGGTATCGGTCGCTCGGGTCGATTGCGGTGGAAAGTGTTGCAACGCCCAAGGCTGAACTGTTTTACTGGATTACAATCACATTTTCCCAGACACTCGGCACGGCGCTCGGCGACTGGACGGCGGACACCGGCGATCTCGGTTATTCTGGCGCGGCGCTGGTGTTCAGCACGGGCCTCGCGGCACTTGCGGTGGCTTACTACACGACGCGGATCAGCCGGGTTGGGCTGTTCTGGGCGGCATTTATCCTGACAAGACCGCTGGGTGCGGCTGTTGGCGACTTCCTCGACAAGCCAATCGAGAAAGGCGGTCTGGACTTCAGCCGTCCGGTTGCGACGGCTGTCTTGGCGATTGCCATTGCGGCGCTGATCCTGATCCTGCCGCAGCGCGCGAGCCAGACCGCACATTGATTGCTTGAGTTTGCGCACGGCCCGAGTAGCGTGCGGTGCAAAGGGAGACTCACAGATGAAAACCGTCCTGCTCGCCGCCACGGCCCTGATCGCCACCCCCGCCACCGCAGCACCCGATGCAACGCGCACGATGTTTGAAAAAGTCGTCAACATTCCGACGGTGCTGGGTCGCAATAAGGTGCCTGAGATGGCGCAGTATCTAGCGGACCAGTATAAGGCAGCGGGCTTTCCTGAAAGCGATGTCCGCGTCGTTCCCTATGAAACGACGGGCGACAAGACCGCCGCGCTGATCGTCCGCTGGCGCGCGGTGGGCAAGCCTAAGCTGCGCCCGATCATGGTGATGGGCCATATGGATGTTGTTGAAGCCAAGCTCGAGGATTCGACGACCGACCCGTTTGTTCTGACTGAGAAGGACGGGTATTATTACGGGCGCGGCA
>JAYTWA010000278.1:0-1724 GCA_043743675.1 Sphingomonadales bacterium | reverse complement strand
AAACACAATGGCGTCGGCGATGTCGGCAGCCTCCGCCATGCGGCCAACCGGATGCTGCGCCGCCGTGAACGACATTCCCTGATCGATATCGGCAATGACACCACCGGCGACAGCGCCCTTGACGACATCGCGCAGCAGATCGGTGTTGACCGGCCCCGGATGGACCGAGTTGACTCGAATGCCGGAGCGCAACTCGGCGAACTCAACCGCGACAGCCTTGGTCAGCAGGCGAATCGCCCCCTTGGTTGCGGCGTAACCCGCGACCCCGCGTCCGCCCAATTGGCCATAAATCGAGGAAAGGTTGATGATCGACGATCCGGCAGTGGTCTTGGCACTTTCCGCCAGCAATTCGTAACAGGCTTGCATGCCGATCCACGCGCCCTCGACATTGATTTTGTGCTGGATGCGATAGTCGTCCAGCGTCGTTTGCAGGAATGGTTTCACGCGCATTATCCCGGCATTGTTCACCAAAATGTCGAGCCGTCCAACGTCAGCGGCAACCTGTTTGACAACATGTGACCATTGCGACGGCTCAGTAACATCGAGGGCCAGCGCTCCCCCGCCGATTTTTTTGGCTGCGGACACGGCTGTGGCGTGGTCGATGTCGGCCAGATAAACCGTCGCTCCAGCTGCGGCCAACCGTTCTGACGTTGCATATCCGATGCCTTTGCCGGCTCCCGTTACGATTGCGACCCGACCTGTTAAATCCGTCATGAAAATCCTCCCGTCGATAATTCAACTATCTGGCCGAATTGCACTTCGTCAAGCCATATCGAGAGTCGCCAGATCCTCAAAACCATTTGACCTGTGCTTTGTGTATGGGGCGTTACAACCCGGTTTTTTGTGCTTTCAGATAGTGCCGACGACAGACATGATTCGTCTGCTGTAAATCAGTCGGCTATCCGGTTGACAGAATGCTTTTGGGCGGCAAGAGTGGTTTCGAGCACGGCTTGCCTACGCAATCCTGCGTGAACCCAAGAAACTTGCCATGGGATTTGATGGATGCCGCTTGATTACGATATCGCGATGAAGTTTGGCGTGAAGAATGCGCCTGCTGCTTATAGTCGCGAAAGCGCCATGCTTTACGCGCTCGGGCTTGGTTTTGGTCGCGACCCGCTCGATGCGCAGGAACTGCGATTTGTGTATGAGAAGCAACAGGTCGCTGTCCCGACCATAGCCACGCTGCTGGCCAACGCGGGCCAATCGGCTGCAGGCGAGCTTGGCATCAACCTGAACCTGCTGCTGCATGGCGAGCAAGCGATGCAATTTCACCAGCCGATGCCCGCGTCGGCGGATACACTGGTCGATCAGCGGGTCATTGATATTTATGATAAAGGCGAAGGCAAGGGGGCGGTGATTTTGATCGAGACTGCCGCCCGCCTGAAGGAAAGTGGCGCGCCGCTGGTGACCCAGGTTACGACGCTGTTCGCACGCGGCGATGGCGGGTTTATGAAACCGGGCCAAGCCTCTCATTCCGAGCAGCCGCGCGCGCATAAAATTCCCGATCGCACGCCCGATCTGGTCGATGAGTTCCAGACCCGGCCCGATCAGGCGCTGCTGTATCGACTAAGCGGTGATTTCAACCCGCTTCATGCCGAGCCCGCCTTTGCGGCACGCGCTGGCTTTGATCGCCCGATCCTGCATGGACTGTGCACATATGGCATTTGCGGGCGCGCGGTGTTGAAGCATGCCGTGAATTACGACGCATCGCGGATTGCGCGCAT
>JAYTWA010000277.1:0-4344 GCA_043743675.1 Sphingomonadales bacterium | reverse complement strand
CAAAGGTCCGCTGCCCGCGCCTGCCCCGCAACCAACGCCATTACAAAAAACAAAAATAACGCCTGCATTTCGCATCCCCTCGTTTTCAAAATCAGCGACTCGACAGCAAACATTGTTCATGTTATGTTCCAACAAGTCAACAAAAAAGCCCCGGCGGATTACTCTGCCGGGGCCATTTTTGAAATCAGTCGAACTAATTTAGTTACGATTGCCCATGAAGCTCAGCAGGAACTGGAACATGTTGATGAAGTCGAGATAGAGCGATAATGCGCCCATGATCACGGTCTTCCCCACCATGTCGGTGCCAGCGACATAGGCATACATCGATTTGATCCGCTGTGTGTCATACGCTGTCAGTCCGGCAAAAATCAGCACACCAAGCGCGCTGATCGCAAGGCCCATCACGCCCGATTTGAACACGAATGCGTTCAGCAGCATCGCGACGATGAGGCCGACAACACCCATGATCAAGAACGAGCCCATGCCCGACAAATCCTTCTTCGTGGTGTAGCCGAACAGGCTCAACCCCGCGAAGGCCGCCGCCGTTGCAAAGAACGCCTGTGCAATCGAAGTCCCCGTGTAGACGAGGAAGATCGAGGACATCGACAGACCCATGACGACAGCAAACGCCCAGAACACAGCCTGTGCCGTCGCGGTCGACATCTTGTTGATGCCAAAGCTCAGTGCGAAGACAAAGCCGAGCGGCGCAAGCATGATCACCCACTTAAGCGGTGTGTTCAGCACCTGCGCGGCAAATCCCGAACTGGCGAAAACCATGGCGACAATGCCGGTCAACAACACGGCCGACGCCATGTAGTTGTAAACCGACAACATATAGGACCGCAGACCCGCATCATAGGCGGCGTCGCGGGTTCCGACTGTGGCGCCGGCCGCGCCAGCGGTCATACGGGGATCGGACCAATTGGCCATCGAAAGATACTCCTCTACCGGCGACCATCGCCGGACAAAACAATATTGGGAGTTTTGTGGCGAGTTTCAAGCAAAACACGACATGGCGCTTGTCGAATTCGGCACCGTCGATTAGCCAAGTGACAACAAGAGGATGAATATGACCGAGCCTACCGCCATGCGCAGCAGCCCGGCTTATGCCCGATATGTCCTCGGCGTCCTTGTTCTCGTTTATGTTTTCAACTTCGTTGATCGACAGATTCTTAGCATTCTTGCCGAGGATGTTAAGCGCGATCTTGGCATCACTGATGCGTATCTGGGCTTTCTTTATGGCACGGCATTCGGCGTTTTTTATGCGCTGTTCGGCATTCCGCTGGGGCGGCTGGCGGACAATTGGCACCGCGTCCGGTTGCTGACGATCGGCCTTGGGCTTTGGTCGGTGATGACGGCGCTTTCGGGCTTTGCCAAAACGCCGGTGCAATTAACGCTCGCACGGGTCGGCGTTGGCATTGGCGAGGCAACGGCCAGCCCCTCGGCTTATTCGCTCATTTCGGATTATTTTCCAAAAGCACAACGCGCAACCGCGCTCGCGATCTATTCTTCGGGGCTCTACATTGGCGGTGGTTTGTCGCTGGGCATTGGTGCGCTGGTCGTGGCGCAGTGGAATACTGCCTACCCCGGCGGCGGGCCGATGGGGCTTGTCGGATGGCAAGCGGCGTTCCTTGCGGTGGGCATTCCGGGCATACTGCTCGCGTTTTGGGTCAGCACTTTACGCGAGCCGATCCGAGGGATTTCAGATGGCATCGTCACACCATCGGCCGAACACCCGTTTGCCGATTTTTTTGCTGAACTCGTGACGATCATTCCGCCACTCACGTTGATCGGTGCGGCACGGCGCGGTGCGCAGGCGTTGGCAATCAATCTCGGCTTTGCCGCTTTCTGCGCGGTGATTGCATGGGGTCTGATCATCGTCACGAAAAACGTCCCCCAATGGATTGCCGTCGGTATTGGTGTTTACGCGGTTTTCTCATGGGTCTGCGCGCTGCGTGTGCGTGACCCGGTCACCTTCCGCCTGATCTGGGGCACGCCTGCATTTCTTCAGGTTGCGCTGGGCTATGGCCTTGTCGCGTTCATTGCCTATTCGGCGTCCTTCTGGGGCGCGCCTTATGCCATCCGCACTTGGGTCCAGCCGCTGATCGACGCAGGGCAGCCGCTCCCCTGGTACGGCACGAAAACAGCCGTTGGCTTTTTTATGGGCGGCGGCGGCGCGCTCAGCGGGTTTATCGGCGTTGTGTCGGGCGGGCGCATCTCGGACTGGCTGCGGCAGACGCGTCCCAACGGGCGCATTATCGTGATGCTGGTTGGTTTGCTCGTGCCCGTGCCATTCTTCATCCTGACCTACACGACCGACAGCTTGCCGCTGTATTACACCCTGCATTTTGTTACCGGCGTCCTTGCCAGCGCGGCACTTGGCCCCGCAGCAGCGACGACACAGGATCTTGTGCTGCCCCGAATGCGTGGCACAGCAACGGCAACATTCTTTCTCGGCAATGCAATGATCGGCCTTGGCCTTGGTCCGTCGCTTGCCGGGATCGTCTCGACGATGAGCGGCAGCCTCAGCGTGGGCATGCTGTCACTACTCTGCGTCGTGCCGATTTCGCTCGCGCTGATGATTTTCGGCTATCGCGGTATTGGCGCTGCGGAGGCAAGTATTGTCGAACGTGCGCGGGCGGCGGGGGAACCCGTTTAGCCCCAACAAAGACTCGGCGGGGGAACCCGTTTAGCCCCAACAAAGACTCGGGGGGTGAACCCGTTTAGACCGGTCGACCGACACTGTGATACGCAAAACCAAGCCGCGTCACGTCCTTGGCATCATAGACATTGCGCAAATCGACCAAAATCTTTTCTGTCATTAGCCCGCCCATCCGCGCCAGATCGAGCGCACGGAACGCATCCCATTCGGTCACAATCGCCACCGCATCGGCTCCGTCCGCCACCGCATAGGCATCCTTGCACATCGT
Organism: Sphingomonadales bacterium; assembly: GCA_043743675.1. Classification (GTDB taxonomy): domain Bacteria; phylum Pseudomonadota; class Alphaproteobacteria; order Sphingomonadales; family Sphingomonadaceae; genus Sphingomonas_O. Next base: position 1,414 of record JAYTWA010000277.1, on the reverse strand, counting down.
CACGCCGGGCATCATCGGCGCAGCGAATGCCATCCCCTCGGGGTCATATGCTTTCACCTTGGCACCCGCGTCGATCAGCGCCTGAACAATCGCCAGCGCCGGGGCATCACGCATATCGTCCGTGTTCGGCTTGAACGTCAGACCAAGGATACCGACCGTTTTATCCCGCACGTCACCGCCCATTGCCGTGATGATCTTGCGGCCCATCGCGCGCTTGCGGCTGTCGTTGACCGCGGCAGTGGCTTCAACAATCCGCATCGGCACGCCAAAATCATCGGCGGTCTTGAGCAGCGCCAGCGTATCTTTGGGGAAACATGATCCACCATAGCCCGGCCCAGCATGAAGAAACTTTGACCCGATCCGGTTATCCAGACCAATCCCACGCGACACGTCCTTCACGTCGGCGCCCACCGCTTCGCACAAGTCGGCCACTTCGTTGATGAACGTGATTTTGGTCGCCAAAAACGCGTTCGCCGCATATTTGATCAGCTCCGCCGTACGCCGGCCGGTGAACATCAAGGGGGCCTGTCCAAGCGACAGGGGGCGATAAATATCGCGCATCACTTGTTCGGCGCGCGCATTTTCACAGCCGATAACAATACGGTCTGGCCGTTTGAAATCGCCGATTGCAGCGCCTTCGCGCAGGAATTCAGGGTTGGAAACGACCGCAACTTCTACGCCCGGTGCCACTTCGCGCAAGATGCGTTCAACCTCATCCCCCGTGCCGACCGGCACTGTTGACTTTGTCACAACAACGGTCTGCTTTTTGATGACCGCTGCGATGTCGCGCGCGGCCTGGAATACATAACTCAAATCCGCATGACCATCGCCGCGCCGTGACGGCGTGCCAACGGCAATGAAAATCGCATCGGCATCGGTTGCCGCCTCGGCCAATAGGGTTGTGAACGACAAGCGCCCCGCCGCGACATTGCCCGTTACGAGTTCGGCAAGACCCGGTTCAAAAATCGGCATGACGCCGCTCAACAAGGCATCAATCTTGGTCTGATCCAGATCAACGCAGATCACATCATGCCCGAAATCGGCAAAGCACGCGCCCGAAACCAGGCCAACATAGCCCGCACCGATCATCGCAATTTTCATTATTCGCCCTCGAAACGCTGCTTTGAAGTCCCCATAATCGCCAAGTCCTTGCGCGACCAGCCCCCCTGCCCGTAACGGCAATACCTATGAGAACGATTGCACTAATGCCCGGTGACGGGATTGGCCCCGAAGTAACGCATGAAGCGGTGCGTGTGCTGGATACACTGGGCCTTGGCCTGACCTTCGAACATGCCGATGTTGGCGGCGCGGCCTATCGCAAACATGGCCACCCTCTGCCGCCAACAACACTCGAAACGGCACGCAAGGCTGACGCCATCCTGTTCGGCGCCGTCGGTGACTTCGAACTCGACAC
>JAYTWA010000276.1:0-13539 GCA_043743675.1 Sphingomonadales bacterium | reverse complement strand
CGCCTCGGCCATGAAACGGTCACGAATTTGCGAGGGGCGATGCCGCAAAACACGAATGCACAGATTTGCGTCGAGCATGGCCGCGACCATCAAAAGGATTCGCGCTCCTGATGCTCACCTTGCGGAAAGCGTTCGGGGAAGGTGATGTCTGGCCCCTCGTCAAAGAAATCCTGCCAGAAATCCTTCGCTGGCTTGATAACGATTTTGTCGCCGTCTTTGGTCATAACAACCTTTTTGACGCCCTCGGGGAATTCCATGTCCTTGGGGATCCGCACGGCCTGATTGCGGTTCGATTTGAACAGAGCGGCGGTCCGCTCGATTTTTGAGTAGGCATTCATAATTTACAAGGTAGCGCGCGATTGGGATATGTCAATGGGATATACAATTGTGCTGCTTTGCCTGATATATCACCATATATCTGTGGCGGTAGGCATCAACTTTTAGAATTGCATCAGCAAAGGAATTAGTTACTTGATACTCCCTAACTTTTGGGAGTTTGATAATGGCGGTCATGGCGCATGACGTCCAAACACTACACGATTATGCAGCAGGCGTATGGAACGTGCAGACCACCATGCCGGGCAAGTCAAAGCAATAGCATTAGCCCTTCTCGGTGGTATTATTTGGCGTGCTGACTCAGGGTCAATCAAGATCAAGCAGTACGATGGCGATTTAGCCAACGTGCTATGGTTTATTGTCGGCGGCAAGCGTTACGCGGTTGCCTATAACCATCAGACCCTACAGATCGAAATTCGCGATCGTACGCAATCGGGCACCGCTATCCATAAGTTCGACAATCAAACGTCCATAGTCGATGTTGAGGCCATATTTTCGGCCCTTTGAATTAAGCTCCAGTGATACGCTTCGATTACCCCATCAACTCCCGCACATCGGTCAGCCGCCCCGTCACCGCCGCCGCCGCTGCCATTGCGGGCGACAACAAATGGGTGCGCGCGCCCGGCCCTTGGCGCCCCACGAAATTGCGGTTGCTGGTGCTGGCGCAGCGTTCGCCGGGGGGGACTTTGTCGGGGTTCATGCCGAGACAGGCCGAGCATCCGGGCTCGCGCCATTCGAGGCCGGCGTCGATGAAAATGCCGTCGAGGCCTTCGGCTTCGGCTTGTGCTTTCACCAATCCCGATCCGGGGACGACGATGGCCCATTTTACGCTCGCCGCTTTGTGCCGCCCCTTGATCACGGCAGCAGCAGCGCGGAGGTCTTCGATACGGCTGTTGGTGCAGCTACCGATGAAGATATTTTCGACCGCAACATCCTGCATCCTCATGCCCGGGGTCAGGCCCATATAAGCGAGTGATTTCGCCGCGGCTTCCTGTTTGCCGGGGTCGGCAAAACTCATCGGATCGGGCACGGTGCCAGTGATTGAGATGACGTCTTCGGGGCTGGTGCCCCATGTGACATTGGGGCCGATGCCAGCGGCGTCGAGGATGACCGTTTTATCAAACACAGCGTTCGCGTCGCTGGGCAGGGTGCGCCAGTAGGCGACGGCGGCGTCCCAGTCCGCGCCAGTCGGGGCCATCGGGCGGCCTTTCAGATAGGCGAATGTCTTGTCATCGGGCGCGATGAGGCCTGACCGCGCGCCGCCTTCGATGGCCATATTGCTGACCGTCAGGCGGCCTTCGATGCTCAAGTCGCGGATGACCGATCCGGTGAATTCGACGACATAGCCGGTGCCGCCCGCCGCGCCGATTTTGCCGATGATCGCGAGGACGACATCCTTGGCGCTGACGCCGAAGCCCAGCGTGCCCTCCACGCGGACTTCCATTGTTTTCGATGGCGCGAGTTGCAGTGTCTGTGTGGCCAGCACATGCTCGACTTCACTGGTGCCAATGCCGAATGCGAGTGCGCCCAGCCCGCCGTGGCACGCCGTATGGCTGTCGCCGCAAACGATGGTCGTGCCGGGCAGCGAAAACCCCTGTTCGGGGCCGACGACATGGACGATCCCCTGTGCTGCCTCGGTCGCGCCGATATAGGGCACGCCGAATTCGGCGACATTGGCTTCGAGTGCCGAGAGCTGCTGGGCGCTTTCGGGATCGGCAATGACGATAGGTTTTCCGGCGCTATCAATGCGCGCTGTGGTCGGCAAATTATGATCGGGGACAGCCAGCGTCAGATCAGGCCGCCGCACGCTGCGACCCTCACGCCGCAGCCCTTCAAACGCCTGCGGACTGGTCACTTCATGAACAAGATGCCGGTCGATATAGACGATGCAAGTGCCGTCGGGGCGGCGATCCACGACGTGATCGTCCCAGATTTTTTCGTAGAGCGTGCGCGGTCGGCTTGCCATTTGTTTGCCTTAGGACTGGAAGCGCGTGGCAATCAACCTGTTCGATAATCCGCAGTGATACGGCCCGCCGCCGCAATCTCTTCTTCATGTCCGACTTCACGCCATATTTCTTTCAGCGCTTCAGCTTCCCATATTTGCATGGCAGGAATGGAAAGGATCATGTCTACCCACGCGCTTCCGCCTGTGCCGACGTCCAAATCATAGGTCCGGACCCGGTAAGCCACAGGCGCGAAAAACGCATCGATGGCGGTGAATTTGGGTCCGGCAAGAAACGGGCCGCCGAACTTGGTGAGTCCCTCAGCCCATAATTCGGTAATCCGCGCGACGTCACGGATCAGGGCAGGGCGCATCGGATTGGGCGTCACGCGCACCCCGACATTCATCGTGCAATCATTGCGCAACGCTGAAAATCCGTCGTGCATTTCGGTGGTGGTGCACATTGCCCAAGCGCGCGCCGCTGGATCGGTTGGCCAGACACCTTCGTGCCGGTCCGCAAGATAAAGTGTGATGCCAAGCGAGTCCCAAATCGTAACGCCATCGTCTATGAGGCAAGGCACTTGGCCCGTTGGCGAGAATTTGCGGAAGGTGTCATAATTACTGCCCTGTTCGAACAGCTCAATCCGGTTTGTGAAAGGGATGCCAAGCGCGGTCATCAATACCCACGTGCGCAGGCTCCAGCTTGAATAGTTCCGGTTCGCAGTGATCAGCGTATAGGTCATCTCGGATCTTTCAAATGGGTCATCAGGAAGGCGCTGCTGTCATCCAGCACAGTCGCCTTGCCACGGAACGGCAGCGATAGCGCCATCGCTATGTCTTCATGGCCCAAGCCCGGATATTCTTTTTCGACGACCAAGGCTCCTGCGTCGGTCAAAACCTTGAACAAGTTGCGCGCATTCTTGGGCCGCACTGTTGAGTCCGCAGTTCCCGTGATGAGCATCATCGGCGGCGCATCCTTGCGTGCATAAGTCATCGGCTGTGTTTCGGCTGGTCTGGGCCATAGGCCCATCGCGGCAATCGCGCGTCCCGTGAAAGGATAAAAATCATAGGGACCGGACAGGCCGACCGCTGCTTTGACCGCACCCGGCGCGCCTGCTGTGGCCAGCCACCTCGGATCGAGCGCGAGCATGGCGACCGAATGCGCGCCTGCTGAATGGCCAGCGATTGCAATCCGATTTGGATCTCCACCATAGTTTGCAATATTATCCTTGGTCCATTTCACGGCATCCGCTGCATCCTGAATAAACGCCGGAAAGCGCACTTGCGGCACTTTCCGATAATCGGGGACGACCACGACAAAGCCCTTTGACGCGTAAGCACGCGCCGCCCAGCCGTATTCATCAGCGCTGCCCTTTACCCAGCCGCCGCCATAATAAAAAATCAGGACAGGTGCGGCTTTTGCGTCGCCGTTGCGCCAGACATTGAGTGTCTGGCCATGCGTTCCGAAGGAGACCGAGTGCCCGACTTTGGTGCCGCCCGCGCCCGGCCAGACGCGATCAAGCCCGTCGAGAAGTGCTGGCCCTGATCGTGTGTAAAGGAATGCGCCAAGGGCTGCGAGCGCGACGGAAGTAGCGAGTAACCATTTCATGCTCGCCTTTTAGCGGGGGCACATGCGGGGTCTACCCTGTCGCTTCATCGCTGTCGGGCGTCACCATGGCTTTATCAAGCCCCAGCCAGTCCTGCCGCTGAAACCCGTATAGCCGGTCAAGCAGTTCAAGCTGAATGCCCACCGGTCGCCCGCTTTGTGAATTCCACAGGAGCGCAACGCCTGATTGCTTCACCGGATCGAATAAAACGGTGGCACGGTATCCCATAACCGCGCCCTGATGGCCGATCAGGCGGTGACCACGATAATTATAATCGCGCCAGCCCAGTGCATATTGCGATGTGCCCATGGCCTGATTGAACATGCCGCGATGACGATTTGTGTCGATGCGTGGCTGATGAATGCGGTCGAGTACGCGCTGTGGCACGACATTGGGTGCCGCGCCCATTTGCGCCTGCATCCAGCGCGCGAGATCGAGGATCGACGAATTAACGCCCCCTGCTGCGGGGACGCGGTAGTAATTATCATTCACGGTGACGGTGCGCCGCCCGACATGCGGTTTCGCCCAGCTTTTCGACGCGATGAGCCCCGCGCGCGACAAGCTGGCGTCCGCCATGCCCAGTGGCCCGAACAGTTCACGCGCAACGACCTGTTGATAGGGTCGGCCGGTAATATTTTGGACAATCTCTGACGCGGCGTCGAATGCGACATTCTGGTACGCATGGCATTGCCCCGGCGCGCACAGCTGCGACAGCGTGGCGAGCATTGGACGAAGCGTGCGCGGATCGGCCCCAGCTTCGAGTTTGCGGTCAAACGCATTGCGCGTCACGCCGAGGCGGTGTGACAGCAGATCATCGACTGTCGCACGCGTTTCATTGCCGGCGGGCAGTTTCAACGTGGTCGCGTAATCGGAAACCGGCGCATCAAGCGACAGGCGTCCCTGCGCGGCAAGATCGCCGACCATTGTTGCAGCCACGCCTTTCGATAGCGAGGCCCAGCGGAAGACTGTGTGCGGATTAACGGGTTCGCCACCGACGGCAGCAGTAGTTCCATAGCCTTTGGCAAAAGAAATGCGGCCATTCTCGATGACGGCGACCGACAGCCCGACCATCGAAGGATCGGTCATGATACCACTGATCCGGCTATCAAAGTCGCGGTAATCAATCCGGTCGCTGCTGTTTGAGCCGTTCCACCACTGGCCAATCTTCCGGGTGATCGCGCCGACCTGTGCGGTTTGCGGCCCAGTGTTTGCGGCGATGACCCAGTCGGCCCCGCCCACAATCGCGGCACTGGCTGTCAAAACCAGCCCTAAAATCCTGAATTTCCCGCTCAACGTCACGCGATTTGAAACTCCATTTAACCTGCAGTCAGATGGAACAGGTAAAGGCGTGTTGAACAACCCCGCGTGGACTCGACTGGCCGTGTTGGATTCACGTCCGGTCGTTGCGGTGCGTCAAATCAGGACAAAAGGTCGGCGCGATGGAAAAGCGGCTTTGCCCATTTGTCGATTTGTTCGCGGAGTTTTGGATGTTTGATGCATTCATAGGCGACGACGTCTGCAAAGATGGAAAGATCACTTTCTTCAAGACTCATTCGCATTTCTGAAAGGTCGCGTTCGGTCACCGTTCCATAGACGACAAGATCGACGTCGGATCCAGGCTGGGCACGAGCTTGTGCCCGTGAGCCATAAACCCCAACGCCTTCAATCCGATCAGAAAAGCGCGAGAAGACCGCGTGAAGCGCCGTCCGTTGCGGGGCGGTAAGGTCAATTTCCAGCGGCATATTCAGCGCTCAGCTTTATGCTCAAAGATACCAGGAGCGGATAATAAATGTCTTTGATTGCGATGACAATCTTTTCAAAGACCTCGCAATTATATTCATGCGACATTTGATTTCGAGCACGCATCGCATCAACCCATGCATCGCCATCGTCAATTAGATTGGCCTGAAATGCCGCACGAATGACGTTTTTTGCGACCGGTACCTCGACAGCATTTCCGCACTCGGCGAGATAATCACGCAGCGTTTTCCACGCCAGTTCCCAAGTATATTCAAAACGTTGGATAGTGCCCTCGCGTTCGAGTTGCGACAACTCGCCACGTTCCAAGCGTTCAACGGCGTCGGTAAGCAGCGCCAGCGCCCCTCGGTAATTTTCAAATCTCAAGTGCCAGCGGGGCGCGTCCATTCAACTTATATACCGCGCCGTTGTCTTTGCCGCCACCTCATCCGCGCTTACGCCGGGTGCCATTTCGATGAGCTTGAATGGCGACGCATGATCGGGCCGCTGAAACACGCATAAATCGGTAATGATCATGTCGACGACATTCTTGCCGGTCAGAGGTAGCGTGCAGGCCGGGATGAATTTCGGCAATCCGTCTTTGGCGTTGTGCTCCATCACGACGATGATTTTCTTGACGCCCGCGACAAGGTCCATTGCGCCGCCCATGCCCTTGATCATCTTGCCGGGGATCATCCAGTTGGCGATGTCACCATTTTCGGCAACTTCCATCGCGCCGAGCACCGTTAAGTCAATATGCCCGCCGCGGATCATGGCGAAACTGTCCGAACTGCTGAAATAGGACGACGAGGGCAATTCGCTGATCGTCTGCTTGCCAGCATTGATCAGGTCGGGGTCGACTTCGTCATCATAGGGGAACGGCCCGATGCCGAGCATGCCGTTTTCTGATTGCAACGTCACTTCGATGCTTGGCGGCACATTGTTCGCCACCAGCGTCGGGATCCCAATCCCCAGATTGACATAATAACCATCCTGCAATTCTTGCGCAGCACGCGCCGCCATTTCGTCGCGGGTCCAAGTCATTATACAGCCTCCCGTTCGCGCACGGTTCGGAACTCAATCTGCTTTTCATACGGCGCACCGCAGATCAGGCGTTTGATATAGATACCGGGCACATGGATGGCGTCGGGGTCGAGCGAACCGACGGGCACGATTTCCTCGACCTCCGCCACGGTCATCAGGCTCGCGGTCGCCATAGGCTGATTGAAATTGCGCGCCGTTTTGCGGAAGATCAAGTTGCCGCTCTCGTCAGCTTTCCAGCCTTTGATGATCGACAGATCAGCGCGGATGCCGCGTTCGAGGATATAGTCTTCCCCGTCGAACACTTTCACTTCTTTGCCATCGGCAACCAACGTGCCGACACCGGTTTTCGTATAAAACCCCGGAATGCCCGCACCGCCTGCGCGGCACCGCTCGGCCAATGTTCCCTGCGGACAAAATTCGACTTCGAGTTCGCCACTAAGATATTGCCGCTCGAACTCTTTGTTCTCGCCGACATAGGACGAGATCATTTTCTTGACCTGTCGCGAACGGAGCAGCTTGCCCAGACCAACGCCGTCAATCCCCGCATTGTTGCTGGCGATAGTCAGACCCTTGACGCCCGAAGCCTCAATGGCGCCGATCAACCGCTCAGGCATACCCGACAATCCAAAGCCGCCGCAGCAGATCATCAGGTTGTCGCGTAACAATCCGGCGAGTGCGGCGGTGGCATCGGGATAGACTTTGTTCATCGGCTGCGGCCTCCTGCTGCATCGCCGCATAGAGCGTCACTCGGCTGGTCGCAATCCCGCATCGGTCACGCTAAAGGACGGCAACGACTCCCGACGAAAGCATTATCATGACAGATAATTATGCGCCCGATCTTGCCCTGTTCATCAACGGTAGCTGGCGCGTGGGCGAAAGCCGCGATGCGCAGGTGGTCGTCAATCCGGCGACCGGCGCGACACTGGCCGATGTGCCGCTCGCCAATGCTGCAGATCTCGATGAAGCACTTGATGCGGCGGACAAGGGCTTCAAACTATGGCGCGCGACGGATGTTGACGCGCGCGGGAGCATTTTGCGCAAGGCGGCGGCGCTGATGCGCGAGCGCGCCGACGACATCGCGCGCATGCTGACGACTGAACAGGGCAAGCCATTGGCCGAAGCACGCGGCGAAGTGATTGGTGCCGCATCGATGTTCGATTGGTATGCAGAGGAAGCCAAGCGCGCTTACGGCCGCGTGCTGGTGCGCCCGACGGGGCAGCGGTCGATTGTCATAAAACAGCCAGTTGGTCCGGTCGCGGCGCTAAGCCCATGGAATTTCCCGGTGTATTTGATGGCGAAGAAACTCGCGCCTGCGCTGGCGGCGGGGTGCTCGGTGATTGCCAAGCCGCCCGAAGAAACGCCGGGTTGCACGTCGGCGTTGATGCGGTGTTTGGTTGACGCGGGCCTACCCGATGGCGTGTGCCAGATGGTGTTCGGTGTGCCCGATATGGTCAGCCGCCATTTGATTGCGTCGCCCGTCACGCGCAAGATCAGCTTCACCGGATCGGTCCCTGTCGGCAAGCATCTGATGAAGCTGGCCGCGGACGGGGTGAAGCGGACCACGATGGAACTGGGCGGCCATGCGCCGGTCCTGATTTTCGACGATTGCGACTTGGAAAAGACGCTCGACATGGTTGTGCCACAGAAGTTCCGGAATGCGGGGCAGGTCTGTGTGTCGCCGACGCGCTTTTATGTGCAGGATGCGATTTATGATGGGTTTATCGACGGGTTTGCGAAACGTACGGCACAGGTAAAAACGGGTAGCGGTCTCAACGCCGACACCAAAATGGGCCCGCTCGCCAATGTCCGCCGCCCGGCTGCGATTGGCGCGTTGGTCGAGGATGCACGGGCAAAGGGGGCGCGTGTCGTGGCGGGTGGCGAGCGCGGCGCTGACGGGTTCTTTTTCCAACCGACCTTGCTTGCTGATGTGCCCGACAGCGCGGACATCATGAGCAACGAACCCTTCGGCCCGGTCGCCGTCACTGCGCGATTCAGCACGCTCGACGACGCCATCGAAAAGGCCAACCGCCTGCCATACGGCCTCGCCGCGTTTGCATTCACCGAAAACGGACGCCGCGCGAACCTGCTGGGTGACGCCATCGAAAGCGGGATGGTCGGCATCAACACCTTCGCGATTTCAATGGCCGACGCGCCGTTCGGCGGGGTGAAGGAAAGCGGCTTCGGCAGCGAAGGCGGCAGCGAAGGGCTGGACAGCTACATGGTGGTGAAGGCGGTCCATCAGGCATGAGTAAGTTCGTCATCGCGCTGCTCGCCGCTGCTTTAGCGGCATCAACAGCGGCGGCTCAGACCGTGCCGACAATGATCAAGCTGACCACGGGGTCCGAACTGGCGACTTGGACATTGCAAGGTGATGGGCAGGCGCGCCGCAAAACGCCGGTGGTTTTTCTGCATGGCGGACCGGGCATGTTCACAACCGCATCGCAATTTGATCGTGGCAAGGTTTTCAGAAGCGCTGGTTTTGAAACAGTCTATTATGATCAAGCTGGCGGCGGGAAGTCAGTGCGCATCCCGGCATCGGGCTACACGCTTGCTCGCGCCGTTGCCGATCTTGAGGCGCTTCGTATCGCCAAGGGTGCTGAACAACTGATCCTTTGGGGCAATTCTTACGGAACTGATTTGGCGTTGTTTTATGCCGGGGCGCATCCAGATCGCGTTGCAGGATTTATACTCACCTCGCCGGGTAGTTACCTTGGCATGAACGTAACGCGCGACTATTCAAAAACGGCGCGCGGCAAAGTTGACTTGAGTAAGGCATTGTCGGCGGCGGCGAGTTTGATCGACAAAAAAGGCGCTGCCGCCGAAGCAACTTTGTCGCAAGAAGCGACCGGAAAAATGATGGATGATCTGATTCAGGCGGATTGGGCGGGCGCAGGTCAATGCAAAGGGGCGGCTGCCCCAGCCCCTGTTACGGAAAGCGGGGGGAACCTGTATGCGAACCGCATGATCCTGAAGGAACTAAAATCAGCCCCCGTGCCCACATTGGTTGCGGGTCAATTTCCAACGCTGATCATTCGCGGCGATTGCGACTATATTTCAGACAAAAGCACTGCTGAATATCGCAAATTACTCGGCGGCACTTTTGCTGCGGTGCCGGGCACGGGGCATGCACTGATCGAAAATCGAGAGATGATTGATGCGGCGATAAAGACATTTGTGTCGCAAGCGCTGGCAAAGGTTCAATAAAATGATGACTTCACGCACCGGGGGCCGCATCCTCGTCGATCAGCTTGTCCTTCAGGGATGTGACCGGATTTTCACCGTGCCGGGGGAAAGTTTCCTGGCTGTGCTCGATGCGCTGCATGATGTGCCGGCGATCCAGACCGTGGTGTGTCGGCAGGAGGGCGGCGTTGCCTTTATGGCGTGCGCCGACGGGACGACGACCGGGCGGCCGGGGGTTGCGTTTGTCACGCGCGGGCCGGGCGCGACCAATGCCAGCATCGGTGTCCATGTTGCCATGCAAGACAGCCAGCCGATGATCCTGTTCATCGGCGATGTGGATCGCGGGATGCGCGACCGTGAGGGGTTTCAGGAAGTCGATTTCACTGCGATGTTCGGGCCGCTTTGTAAATGGGCAAGCCGGATTGATGACGCACGCCGCATTCCCGAATATGTCGCGCGGGCCTATGCCGTCGCGATGTCCGGTCGCCCCGGTCCCGTCGTGCTCGCGCTGCCCGAAGATATGTTGTGCGATGTTGTCGAAGCGCTGGATCGCCCGCGGCTCAACCCGCCCGAACAGGACCCCGATGGCGCAGCGATGGAAGCGGTGTTCGCGCTGCTCAAGGATGCCGTCGCGCCCATTGCGATTGTCGGTGGCGGTGGATGGGACGTCGGCTGTGCGCATTATTTCGCAATGTTTGCGGGGCGGCTGGGGATACCTGTTGCGGGGGCATTCCGGCGGCAGGATGCGATTGATAATGCGTCGCCAGTCTGGGCGGGCAATCTTGGCTATGGCCCCAATCCGAAACTGGTGGAGCGGATCAAGAATTCGGACCTGATCCTGTGCGTTGGCGCGCGGCTGGGCGAGGCGACGACTGACGGCTACACACTGATCACGCCCGACCACCCCGATCAGATATTGGTCCACGTCCACCCCGACCCGACTGAACTCAACCGTGTGTATCGCGCCGACCTGCCAATCTGTGCCTATCCGCATGAGTTCGCCGAAATGGCGGCACTGTGGACCGACGATGTCATCCCGTTCAAGGACGGGCGAGAGGCGCATAAGGAATGGCTGGCTTGGTCCACACCCGAACCGTTCGACACCAAACTCGACCTCGGCATGTGTGTAGCGGCGATGCGTGAACGGCTGCCAGCGGATACGTTTATCTGCAATGGCGCGGGCAATTTCAGCGGCTGGTGGCACCGTTATTGGCGCTATGGCGGGCCGGTGTGCCAGCTGGCGCCGACCGCAGGCGCAATGGGCTATGGTGTGCCTGCAGCGGTCGCGGCGGCGATCCGTTATCCGGACCGCAAGGTCGTGGCGCTGGCCGGGGATGGCGACTTTCTGATGAACGGGCAGGAGTTGGCTACCGCGGCGCAATATGGCGCGGACATGCTTATCATCATTGTTGATAATGGCGCGTATGGCACGATCCGCATGCACCAGGAACGCGAATATCCCTCGCGGGTGAGTGGGACGGGGCTGACCAATCCGGACTTCGCGGCATTGGGCCGGGCCTATGGCGCGTGGGCCGAAACGGTGGAAGCAACCGCCGATTTTGCGCCTGCATTGGACCGCGCCTTGAAACAAAAAGGCCTTAAACTCCTCCACCTGAAAACCGATGTGGAACGAATCTCGGCGGGAACGACGATCAGCGCACTTCGCGCGCGCTGATCGTCGGCCCCAGTGACTTTTGGCGACCCTCTTGGGGGTTAGGCGAAGTGCAAACTTGAACGACGGCGGCGCAGTGAGCTGCCGACGATTCCGAAGCCGACCAGCATCATGCCCCATGTCGCGGGCTCGGGCACGGCACCTGTCGCCGTGATCCCGATTAACGGGCCGCTGCCGATTGTATCAATGAAACTGGCCGCGCCCGTTGCCAAGTTGACGCTGTAAAACGCGCTGTCGATGTTCAGATAGGCCATGCCGGTCGCGCCCGAAATGTCGAAGCCGATGTAATTGGCATTGGTCAGGCCGACTCCAAGCGAACCAACGGTCGAATAAACGCCGCCATTTGGGGCTGCCGACGTCATCAGGGCGTCTGTAACACTGTCGATACCGTAGATCACAGTTGTTGCGGGGGCAGGGCCACCGGGGACGCTGTTGGTGTAAGCTGTGCCAAGCAAGCTGATCGCGCCGCCACCTGAACGGGTGATTGCCGTGTCAACAGTGGTCGCGCCACCCGCCAGATTGGCGCGCAGATTCTGACCATTCTCACTAATGATACGCAGGCGATCCGGCACAGGATTAAAATCGATCCCGAATGATCCACCCGATGGGATGGTCGAGAGTGTCGTTATGAGCGAGGCGATCCCAGTCGTTGACAGCGTATAAACGCGGCCTGTTTGCGACACACCATAAAGCAGGGCGTTGGCAGGGCGGAGGTCGAGACCGATCAGGGTGTCGCCCATTGTCAGGCCAGTGATCGCAAACGATGTTGCGATGGTCATCGGCGTCGCTGAATCAAACGTAACGATCTTGTTGTCACGGGTCAGTCCTGCAATTTCCTCTGCATTGGCAATTGTGATGGGCGAAAGCAGCAGTGCCGCGCCCAGAAGTTTTGTAACGATACGCATTTTTCGTCCCCGTAATGGTTGATCCGAAGTGACCAGACATAGTTACGGAACCGGTAAGGTTTTGGATGCGTGGACGGATGCGGCAAAATTACGAGATCAAGATGTCCCGAAATGGGTCAGATCAACCCCGCAAGTGGTGAACTCGGATCGGCATACATCCGCCGTCCCATCCGCCCCGCCAGATAGGCAATCCGTCCGGCCTCGACCGCCAGCTTCATTGCGCGAGCCATGGCGATGGGGTCTTTGGCTTCGGCGATTGCGGTATTCATGAGGACGCCGTCGCAGCCGAGTTCCATGGCGACGGCGGCGTCGCTTGCCGTGCCCACGCCTGCGTCCACCAACACGGGGACGTTTGCCCCTTCAACAATCAACCGGATGGTTACGCGGTTTTGGATGCCGAGGCCGGACCCAATCGGCGCGCCGAGTGGCATGATGGCGACGGCACCGGCCTCCTCAAGTTGTTTCGCGGCAATCGGATCATCGACGCAATAGACCATCGGGTGAAAGGCTTCGTTCGCCAGCACTTCAGTCGCTTTGAGGGTCTCGCGCATATCGGGGTAAAGCGTCTTCGCCTCGCCCAACACTTCGAGTTTGACCAAATCCCAACCGCCCGCCTCACGCGCCAGCCGCAACGTGCGGATTGCGTCGTCCGCTGTAAAACATCCGGCGGTGTTGGGCAGATAGGTAATTTTTTTGGGGTCGATATAGTCCATCAGGATCGGCGCATTCCGGTCACTGATGTTCACGCGGCGCACCGCGACGGTCACGATTTCCGCGCCCGATGCAGCGACGGCGGCAGCGTTTTGTTCGAAATCCTTATATTTGCCGGTGCCGACAATGAGACGCGAGTGGAACGTGCGGCCTGCAACTGTCCAAGTGTCCTTATGATCGCCGCCGCCCACGAACGTTACGATTTCGATCTGGTCTCCCTCCGCGATGAAGACGCTAGCAAGTGTCGAGCGCGGCACGATTTCGAGGTTGCGCTCGACCGCAACTTTGGCGGGATTTAGCCCGAGTTCCGTCGCGAGATCAGCAAAGGACGCGCCCTCTGCGACGTGCTGGAGTTCGCCATTCACGCGGATTGATAAAGTGGACATGGATGTTCCGTTGATTCGA
>JAYTWA010000275.1:0-6176 GCA_043743675.1 Sphingomonadales bacterium | reverse complement strand
CGCGGGGACGAACGGCTATCTCGATAATCTGCCCGTCGGCGATGTGACGCGGTATGAGGAAGCCATGATTTCGGACCTCCGCGCCAATCATGCGGGCGTTCTGAAGACGATCCGCGATACCAAAGACTTGGGCGACGAAGCGAAAGCCGGGCTGAAAGCCGCGCTCGATGCGTTTGCAAAGACATTTGCCTAAGTAAATGGCCAGTCTCAAAGCCCTAAAAATGCGCATCGGCTCGGTGAAGTCGACGCAGAAAATTACCAAGGCGATGAAGATGGTCGCGGCGGCGAAACTGCGTCGTGCGCAGGAAGCTGCGGTCGCGGGTCGTCCCTATGCCGAAAAGCTCGAAGCCGTGATGGCATCGCTCGCGTCGAAAGTGACCATCAGTGCATCATCGCCGAAACTGCTCGCAGGCACGGGTAAGGATCAGGTTCACCTGCTCGTCGTTGCGACGTCCGAGCGTGGCCTCGCGGGGGCGTTCAACACCAATATCGTCCGCGCCGCGCGCAAGAAAGCTGAGGAGCTGGAAGCTGCGGGTAAGACCGTGCTTTTCTATATTGCGGGTAAAAAAGGCCGTGTTCTCAAGCGCTTCTATCCCAAGGCTGTCCTACATGATCAGGAAGTGGGACATATCAAGAAGCTCAGTTTTGCCGATGCGCAGGTTGTCGCCGAAGATCTTATGAGCCGTTACGAGGCTGGTGCTTACGACGTCGCGCATCTGTTCTTTGCCAAGTTCCAATCGGCTCTGGTCCAAAACCCGACCGGCATTCAGATCATTCCTGTGCCGCTCAATGTTTCAGTGACCCCGACAGTGTCACCTTCGGCTCCCTCATCGGTTGAATATGAGCCTGATGAAGAAACAATTCTGGCGGACCTGCTCCCGCGCAATATCGCGATTCAGATCTTCCGCGCGATGCTCGAAAACGCAGCGTCCGAACAGGGCAGCCGCATGACCGCGATGGATAATGCCACGCGCAACGCCGGTGACATGATCAATCGCCTGACCATCCAATATAACCGCACGCGCCAAGCCGCGATCACGACTGAACTGATCGAGATCATCGCCGGCGCCGAAGCCCTTTAATCGACACGAAAAGCAGGAACGAACATGGCAACCGCAGCACCCACCGCAAAGAAGCCCGCCGCCAAGAAGGCCGCAGCCCCGAAAGCTGCTGCGCCCAAGGCAACCGCACCCTTGCAGACATCGAATAATGTCGGCGCGATTTCGCAGGTTATCGGCGCGGTCGTCGATGTGACCTTCGAGGACCAGCTCCCCGCGATTCTGTCGGCACTTGAGACCGACAACAACGGCGTCCGCGTCGTTCTCGAAGTCGCGCAGCATCTCGGCGAGAACACGGTGCGCACCATCGCGATGGAAGCGACCGAAGGCCTCACCCGTGGTCAGCGCGTCGTCGACACCGGATCGCAAATACGTATGCCCGTCGGCCCGATGACGCTGGGTCGCATCATGAACGTCATTGGTGAACCCATTGATGAGCGCGGCCCCATCGGCGCGACGCTGACGGCCCCGATCCACGCGAAGGCGCCGGAGTTCGTTGATCAGTCGACCGAAAGCGCAATTCTCGTGACCGGCATCAAGGTCATCGATCTGCTTGCGCCCTATGCGCGCGGCGGCAAGATCGGGCTGTTCGGTGGTGCGGGTGTCGGCAAGACCGTGCTCATTCAGGAACTGATCAACAACATCGCCAAGGGCCACGGCGGCGTTTCGGTGTTCGCAGGCGTTGGTGAGCGCACGCGCGAAGGCAATGATCTGTATCACGAATTCCTCGACGCCGGCGTTATTGCGAAGGACAAGGACGGCAACCCGACGCCCGAGGGGTCGAAGGTCGCCCTGGTATTCGGCCAAATGAACGAACCCCCTGGCGCGCGTGCCCGCGTTGCGCTGTCGGGCCTGACCATCGCTGAATATTTCCGCGACACAGAGGGGCAGGACGTGCTGTTCTTCGTGGACAACATCTTCCGCTTTACACAGGCTGGTTCTGAAGTGTCGGCGTTGCTCGGGCGTATTCCGTCGGCGGTGGGCTATCAGCCGACGCTGTCGACCGACATGGGTGCGCTGCAGGAACGCATTACGTCGACCAACAAGGGTTCGATTACGTCAGTGCAGGCGATTTACGTGCCTGCGGACGATCTGACCGATCCCGCGCCAGCCACATCGTTCGCGCATTTGGACGCGACGACGACGCTGAACCGCGCGATTTCGGAACTTGGCATTTATCCCGCGGTTGATCCGCTCGATTCGACCTCGCGCGTGCTAACGCCAGCAGTCGTCGGGCAGGAGCATTATGACACCGCGCGCAAGGTTCAGGAAACACTGCAGAAATATAAGTCGCTGCAGGACATTATTGCCATTCTCGGTATGGATGAACTTAGCGAAGACGACCGCCTGACGGTCAGCCGCGCGCGCAAGATCCAGAAGTTCCTATCGCAACCCTTCCACGTCGCCGAAGTGTTCACCGGCATCAGCGGCAAGTTCGTGCAGGTCGAGGACACAGTGAAGTCGTTCAAGGCCGTGGTCGAAGGCGAATATGACCATTTGCCCGAAGCGGCATTCTACATGGTCGGTGGCATTGAAGAAGCCGTCGCCAAGGCGCAGAAACTGGCGGAAGAGGCGTAGTAAGTGGCCGACATCCACTTCGAACTCGTCACGCCCGAGCGCGCGGTGCTTAGCACGAACGCGCATATGGTCGTTGTGCCCGGCAGCGAGGGCGACATGGGCATCCTCGCGGGCCATGCGCCCGTCATGACGACCATCCGCGATGGCGAGATACGTATTTACTCCAACCCAACAACAGTGGTGCAGCGTATCACGGTTGCGGGCGGCTTTGCCGAAGTGAACGAAGCAGGGCTGACGGTGCTGGCCGAACAGGCAACGCTCGTCGGCTAACTGCCGGTAACAGCACAGTCAAAAACGATCCGCTCGTTTGGTGTCTGTGGCAGGACAGCGCGGATTGCCGTTTCCATATCGGCGACGGACTGACGTTGCATCGAATTGGGGGTGCAGGCATTGTTCTTATAACGGCCACGGATTGCACGGGCTTTATCCATTGCGTCGGCGCTCATCAGGAAGCGTTCGATCGTGTAGCGCGTTTTGGCTGGATCATAGCTTTGGATCGTGATTGTTGCTTCGGTATTGGGCACGAATGTTCGGCTCCAGACGCCAGCGTTTGAGCCATATTGCGTCTTCCCGTTAACGCAGCCGCTGTCTTGCCACGTGATGGGGACGTTGTCTGTTTTGGAAACGGTGACACGGCTGCGGTCGGGGTTGAAGACGCACATCTTACTGCCGTCGGCGGTGGTTGCTGTTGCAAGTTTGGCGGGTGCCGCAGGATGGGCGGAGGCATAGCGATCCTCGACATCGGATAATTTTGGTCGAGTCAGGAAAACGAAAACGGATCCGAGCACAGCAAACCCGCCCAGCGCCAAAATGAGCGGCGCAAACCGGCGCTGATGCTTCGTACGCCGTCCATAAAGCACAATTCCACTGATCACGCTGACAAGGCCAAGGCCGAACAGCCCAGCCGCCAATGCCAATCCATTCTCACGCTCGCCAAGAATGTCATCACGAATGCGCAACTTTTCTGCTGCTGCTTTTGAGACATCGCTTTCTGCGCGCCTTGCCGTGACGGCAGCAGCATCTTGATCGGCGCGCATCAGAGCTGCCTCGCGTGCGGCCACGTCATCTTGGGACAAGCATGGTGTGGAGGCGACCGAAGCAGTTATTTTTGATTTTGCGAGGAACGCTGTCACCTCGCGGGCTGTGATGGCAAAGGCAAAGGTTGAATCAATCCCTTCGCTGATCGACAGGAAGCTGTTGATCCCGATGATCCGTCCGCAGGTATCGATCAGCGGCCCCCCCGAATTACCGCGACCGATTGCCGCATCATGAAGAACTGTTTCGAACCGTTCGTTGCGGCGCAGTCCACCGACATTGCCGAGACTTTTCACAGGCGATTGCGGGCGGATGACGTCTTCGACGGCGGACGCCATCGCGCGGTCAACACCGTAGGGATAGCCGAGCGCTGCGACGCTCATACCGTCATTGACTGCGCCGGTGTAGATACTCGCAGGGGTAATGCTGCCTGATTCGAGCGCGATGACGGCGAGATCAAGCGCGGATGAGTAAGCGACGACTTTACCGACATAGCGCTTGCGCCCTTCGGAAGGCACGATGCCGACGAATCCCCCGCGCTCGACAGTAGCTTCGACGACATGTGCGTTAGTGATGATCCGCGTCGGTGAAATCGCAACGCCGCTACCCATGCCTAGCGCCTCTCGCGTGCCGGTTTCATCAGGGGCCATGACAACAACACGAACAACACTGCGTGCAGCGGCGTCAATGTCGGGGTTGGACTGGGCAAAGGCCGGAAATGAACATGCAAAGCAAGCGATCAAGAGCATTAGAAGTCGAACGGTCATTTCGATCCCTCTTCAACGCCCGTTGCCGATTTGTCATCGGGCGTCTGCGAATTTGCCCGCGCCAGCATCGCGCGAGCAGCATCACGCATTCCCTGGGAATGCGGATTGTTCAACAGCGGCGCAAGCACAGCACGCGCTTCGCCTAGCTTTTCAGTTTTGATTAGATAATTTGCTAACGCGAAACGCAGCTTGGGAACTTGCGGTGCGAGTTCGAGAGCGCGGTTCAGGCCATCGCCGACGATTGCCGGTGGCCGCGTTCCTTCCTGGCGAAACGTGTCGTAATATTCCATCAACGGAAATGGATCATCGGGCGCAGCACGGTTCGCCTTGACGATGAGACTGCGGACGGCTTTCCAGCCTCCGAGAAAACTATCATTGTTGCGCATGACTGCCGCGGCAATTCGTGCGCGGCGCAGCAGTCCTCTTGCATCGGTGGGACGAAGCGCCAGCAATGCATCATTTGCAGCCGTCGCGGCGGCGAATTGGTCGGCATCAAGTTCACCCTCGGCGAGCATCTCGAGTGCGCGAGGTTCATTTGAGTAGCGCGCGCTTTCCTTTCGGACATCTACGACGAAGCTATCAACATCTTCCTTGCGGTTCGAATCGTTCATGAAACGAATGTATAGCGGCATCAGTGCGCTTTCAGCGGGCGATACCACGCTGACCGCGATTGCAGCAGGCGTAAAACTAAGGCCACTGATCGTGCGATAACTAATCCTTTTGGCGTTCAAATATCGTTTGAGGTCGGCCTGCAGTTTGGTAGGATCGCCAAAAGCGTCTTTTGCGGCTTTTTCTGCAGCAACGCCTTTGGCAAATGCCTGAAGATAAGTGGTGAGTTGGCCTTTTCTGGTCGGCTCAAAGCTAAGATAATGCGTCATAAGCCAAGCATAACCATAAAAACGCGCTGATTCTTCATTGTTCAGCTTGGGCGCGTCCGCAGCAAACATTCGTTCGACGGGATAAGCGGCAAGGTTCACCAGCGACCCGGCGCGATGATAGGCAGGCAAACCAACCGCAATCGACCCGTCCGGCTTGAAATCGATCGTCGAGTAATATTCGGCGAACCCTTCAACATACCAAGCGGGATAACCGGCAGAAAAATATTGCAACATGAAATGATGGGCATATTCGTGAAACAATATTGTATCGGAATCAGCGGAGAACTTGCCGCCAGTTCCATAGTCTTTGGGAGTTACAACAATCGATCCAGCTATACCGGGCGAATAAAATCCTGCGACATTCCCACCAGTTTTTCCGATAGCCCGTTGCACGGCCGACACATCGCGGACTGCGAAGATGACAAGTTTGTTAGGTGAAGTCTCTGGTTTTTGACCTGTCATAGCGCGCAAAAGATTATCGAATTTTTCTACCCGTTCGACGAAACCACGCAGCCGGTCTTCGGGCAAATCACCATAGATAATGAAATGATCCGACGTCACCTTGCGCCATTCAGCGTGGCTGATAACTGGATTCATGATCAACAAGACAAACAGCCAAATCCGCAAGATCATTTGCTATTCCCGAACTGATTCACCTAAACAAAACTATACGGATCGACATCAACCGCAACCCTGACGCCGCGCGGCCAGTCGAGGATCCCGAGCCAGGTGCGTATGACGTCCTGCACATCAAGCGAGCGGCGAGCATGAACGAGGAGGCGTTGCCGGTAGCGCCCGCGCAACATGGCGAGCGGTGCGGGGGCGGGGCCGTAAACATCCATGCCGTCTACGGTGGGCGC
>JAYTWA010000274.1:0-3576 GCA_043743675.1 Sphingomonadales bacterium | reverse complement strand
ATCCGTTCGCTGTTGGGCAGTATGTCACGCGCGCCAAGCTGATAGGGGCCGGACAAGCCATTGCCCTGAATTTCCTCACGGCGATGGCGATACGGCGTGTCGGCAACAAACGCAGTGGCTGATACCTGCTCGCTGCGATATTGCACTTTCACGCCATTGAAGCTGCGGACGTAGCGTGTAAGTTGTGGTTCGACCATGCCGGTTTCGAAATCGCCGAACAGGGCATAGAATTGCGGACGCTCAAGCCGAACGTAGAGCTTGCGCACCGAAGCCGCATCATAACGGCGCTCGCTGCGGTCGGCATAAATTGTGTAGTAAGACTGCGGATCGATGACCCCGCCGAAACGGCTTTCATCCGCGTTCTTGTCGCTATCATAGGCCATCGTTAGCAACCATTTGCCTTTGACGCGGCCCTTTGCATACAGCGCGACGCGGGCGTCAGTCAGCCAATGTTCGCCATCCGCGCCGAGCCCTTCGAGGCGGCCCTTTAGCGTGTTGAATCCGGCAGTGCCTGCAGCAAAGCCGACCACAGTCCAAGGACGGTTGCCCGGCTCCATCCACGTATCGATGCGCTGCGTACGTGTCACCTGGCCATCACGGAAGGGGATCGTGATGGTAACGCCGCCCGATGCGGTTGTCGGTTCCAGCTCGATATAAGCAATGCCGTCTTCGCCTTCGACGCGCCAGACAGAGCGAGCGCGCTCGAGACCGGAAAGCTGGCGTGCAGCTTGCGCATCGGCTTCGACGGCGGGGTAATAAGGCGCAGGAACAGCAAAATCACCGACGATGCCGTGGTGAACGGGATGTCCGTCACGGTCCGTCAGGCGCATCGCAATCACGGGACGGGTAACGCCATCCGCGATCAACACCGATTTCTCGCGAACGAGGACTGCATTCATCGGGTTTGATGCGTAATAAACTGTGCGGTCGAGGCGTTCGACGATGACGCCGTTGGCATCACGGACTTCAGCCATGAAATTCGTCGCGCGGTCATTCAAATCGAGCGCGCGCCAGACCGTGACGGCAATCGAACCATCGCCATTTTTGCGTGTGCCGTCGAGGGCAAGCGCACTGACCGGCTTGCCGCCCGAAAAGAGCGTCACCGTCTGGTCAGGGCGATGCTTGATCGCGACGCGGACGGCTTTGGTGCGCGGGTTGTGCTCAGGCTCGGGGAAAATCCAAGCAACACCCGGCGTCTGACCAGCGAACCAGTCACGCTCGGCACCAGCGGCAATGGCTTCGCCGACGGGTTTCGCGCGGACAGGGGCCTTTGTCGCCGCGAGGGCTGGGTTCACGCCCGATTGCGCGCGGAAATCAACACGGACGAGCGCGCCGCCTTGCCCTTCGACAAAGCGCGAGATTGGGTTGCTGCCGCTGCGGGCGTTGAGTGTGCAGTTCGCGGGGACCAAGCTCGGGCCAAGTGTCGAGGGGTCGAACTGGACGACATGTGTGCCCGGTAGGACGCCTTCGAAATGATAACGGCCATCGGGATCGGTCACAGCATAGCTGCCGTCTTCCATCATCACGCGCACGCCGCCAATGCCATTGGCTTTGTCGGGATCAACCACGCATCCGCCGTCGGTGATACGTCCGATGATTGTCATCCGATCGGTCAATGTGTCGCGGGCAATGCGCACCATTGCGTCAGCAACCGCACTGACGGTGCCACGGCTGTCACGCGCCTTGGCACGGTTCATTGTCTGTCCGGCTTTCGCATCAGGCCGGACTTCAAGCAGATAAGTCAGCGTGCCTGATGCGTTTGCAGCAAGCGGCGGCAGGGCTATGGTTAGATCAAGACCATCATTGCTAACCGAATAGGCTTGTAAAACTCCATTATAGCGAACCGACTTTGGTTTCAGCCGCATCGTATCAGGCAGACGGTCGCTGACCGTCACCGCGCCTGTCGCTCGAAGGGCGTCACCATTTGTAACGATGATCCGATATTGCACAGCCTCGCCAGGAACAGCGACGGCTGCCGACGCTGTCTTGCGCAATTGCAGTGCCGCGCCCGGTTTGTCGATGGGAATATCAACGCGCACCGGTGCGGGATCGAGCACAAGAAAGGGTTGGCCGTATGAACCGGCAATGACTGTGTAGGGTAGGCCGTCAGGACGCATCAAACCAGCCAACTGGGCCGGTGTCGAAAGCGATGGCGCTGTAAAAGGCGCTGGTGGTTCGACGATCACGCGGTATCGACCGGGCCGGACGAAGGGGAAACGATAGTCGCCGGGCGGGAATGCATAAGTCGCGCCACTTGCATCGGTGACCGTCGAGCCTGTTACGATTGTCGATGGGAAGCGCGAGACCGCATCATCACCAAAGACGACAGCGGGTTGCCCCGTTGCGTCATCGATCAGGGTGACGCGAACGCCTGGGACTGGTGCGCCATCGCCACTGTCGAACACAATGCCAAACGGATCGACAAGCACTTCGATTGGCGATGTCGCAATCGCGCTGCCGTCAATCGGGCGCGTCGATGCGAGGTTGAGATTATCACCGGGGCGAAGCGATAGCACGCAATCACCCTTGACTGGCGCTGGTGGAACTGCAGCGGTTCGTATTACGCCAACAAAAAGGCTCGTATTGGCACCTGTTTCTTGCAACACAATGGTTTCTGTGTCGCCTGCGGGCGTTGTCAGCGTAACGCTCATCGTATCGACGGCATCGCTGCGGATATTGTCGGCTATGGATGTAATACCGACGATAAGCGGTTCACCGGCGCGGATTTGTGTTGTGCGCTCGACACTGGCGGGGTCGCGCGGCGTGCCTGCGTATGCGCCTTCGAGGATAACAGGCAGATCACCGCCAGATCCGCGACAGATCGTGGTAGGCACAGGCAGCCGCTGGGCATTGGCATCGCCCGAAAACTGGAATGTGGACAGCGTGACTGTGGCGGATGGCCGTTCGAGGGCTACATCAACACGGTTTGACCACTGGATGAGCGTTGTTGGGCCAACCTGCCACTGAATCGTCGCCGTGTTGCTGATCGTTTGCGCATCGACCGGCGACGCGGTGATGCTGATCGCAGCTGCGACAGTGGCGATGATCGCCTTCAGATGGTTAATGCCGACCCGCATATTTTATTGCCCGATGCGTGCCCGACCGGATGTTCCGGGTGGGCACGCGTCGTGTCACAGGATGGTTGCCTGGAAATACATCGTCACATTGCCGCCGGTTGGGACGGCGTTGAGCACAGTGGGTGCCGACGTGACGTTCTGGCCAGAAACACCGCCGCCAGCGACGCCATTGGCGTTGCAGACACCGGCGGTCGCCGTGCCATTAACGCGGAGTGTTGCGGCATTGATGCTCAGCGTGGCTGGAACAGGGTCAGTAATCGACGTCGGCGTTGCCGTTGCGGCACCGGTATTGCTCACAATAATGCAATATTCGACAACCGCACCCGGGATCAATTTGGCGTTCGCAGCCGAGTTAAACCCGTCGGAAATCACTCGGACGACTTTTGTGATGGCTAGGGTTGCCGCAGCGACGGTATAATCGTCTTTTGCGACACCGAAGCCATCGGATGCGGTGTTGAGACCGTCATAGGCGGTGTCGGCGAGCACAGTATCGATGCCT
>JAYTWA010000273.1:0-6901 GCA_043743675.1 Sphingomonadales bacterium | reverse complement strand
CCAAGTGGCAACGTGTAAGCATAGCCCAATGTTGCCTTGCTCACCCGATAGTCAACGCCGCCGAACACCGGATCAGCCGCGTCGAACAACTCGCTGTTTTCAGCTGTTTCGACACGCCCGAACAGTGCATGGCGCGGCGTGATGTCCCAATTCGCTTCGGCCAAAAACGCGCCGTGCCCGTCGCCGCCGTGGACTTTGTGCGAATAGGCGGCCGTCACACTCAATCGCGCATCGGCATAGTGCACGGCCCCAATGGTCCGGCGTTCATTGTCGTCAGGCTCGCGCGCCTCGGGGCTTTTCAAGAAACCATGGCTAAACGAAAGCGCCCAGTTTGGCGACGGGTTCCATGTTGCGCGCACGCTCCAGCTGTCGAACTGCGGGGTGTCGATACCCCACCGTTCTTCATCGGGCTCGCGGCCCGTGAAAGACGAAGCCTCAAGCTGAAGCGTGCGCGTCGATATGCCCGCGGTCACCACGCCGAATGTGATGTGCGTTGAATCAAACCAGTGATGCGTGATTGGCGCTTCGGGATTCAGCTTGGCAGAACGCCTATGCATAAACGCAGATGGACCAAGCGCAGGCTCCGCCACCGGGCCGCCATAGACAAACCCGGTCACGCCGCTCCCTAAGTCCTGATCGACCCGCGCCGACAATTCCATAAAGAAATCGTGCGGATGCTGCCGGTCAACCAGCGGAATGCCATTCGCGGTTTCGCCCGTCGCAAACAAATTGGGGTAACCGCGCTTGCCGATCAGCGGATCGAGGCTGAGCATCGCGCGGAGTTGCAGGCGTGTGGTCGCGCCCAGATCGCGTGACCCCTCAGCCATCGCCATTGACGTCACGAACGCCTGTTTATCGCCGCGCGGCCCGCCCTGATTGCTGTAAGTACCCCACGCATAACCGTGCAGCATAATGGTCCAGTCGCCGGGCGTGAGATGAATGCCGTGCATCATCCCTTCACTGCCGGGCAGGCGACTGGTGCCGGAACCCGTCGTGGGACGCATGATGCGCGTTCCGGATAGTGATGCACCGCACATGACGGGATCACCGCCGCACCCATCATCCTCGGACATGGGCGGCGTCTCATGCCCCATTTTGGCATGGTCCATTTGGCTATGGTCCATGCCTTGCGTCTGGGCATGTGCGGACATAGTCGGGATCGCAGCTGCGCACAACGCAGCCGCCAATAGTGGTCGGTTCATCATATTATCCTGAAAAACGAGGGACGTTTATGTCGGCGTCAGGATCAGGTTCGTGGCGGGGGCACATCCGGCAGCGCGGCACGACCGACGAACGCATTTGTCCGCGTCGGCATCTCGGCCTTGAACGGTATGGGTTCAAATATGGTCGTGGTGGCAACATCAGCAGGCATCACAGCACATCCGATACAAGCCTGAGTATCACAGCATGGCGCTTCATGCTGCTTGTGTTTCGGTGCTTTATGGTGGCTGCTATATTCGGTAATCACCGACGCGGGCGCAAGTACAATCACGTGCGCGCTGTTTGAGCTAACAGCAATGAATGTCAGTAAAAAGAGCAACACCGCTCGCAGCATCGCCATTGTGACGTTACTGTCCCGGCACAGGAGGGACAGCGCCCGGCGGCAATTGGCCTTGTGCCTGCATCTGTTGCATTTGCTGCTGCATCGCCTGAATTTCGGCTTGGCTGCGGAAATCGAGCAGGGTCACGTCGAAGAACAAGTTTGCATTCGCTGGGATCGGTCCCTGACCAGTGGGGCCATAACCGAGTGCAGACGGAATGCAGAAACGGTATTTTCCGCCGACTTGCATCAGTTTCAATGCTTCGGTGAAACCGGGGATCATGCCCGCGACGGGGAGCGGCGCACGTTCGTTTGCGTCGAACTGCTTGCCGTCTTTCAACGTGCCTTTGTAATCGACCAGCGCAACATCGGTATCGGTCGGATTGTTGCCCGCACCGCCCTTAATGGTCTGGAACATAAGACCGGAACCAGTCGTGACCGGCTTTGCGCCCTTAAAATCGGCAACGCTGCATCCGCTGCCAGAAACTGTCGATGTCCCAGCCCACGCCATCGCCCCTGCGGCCAGACAGGCCGCACCAACACCAAGCCATAACCGAGTCAACGAACCCTTTTTAATCGGGCGGAGCGGCACGGCAGTAACGTCAGACATTGGTTTATTTTACGCCGTCGCGCTCAAGGCGCTTGCGATCCATCTTGCGGGCACGGCGAACAGCAGCAGCACGTTCGCGCGCACGCTTTTCCGAAGGCTTCTCATAATGGCGGCGAAGCTTCATTTCACGGTAAACGCCTTCGCGCTGCAGCTTCTTCTTGAGCGCGCGCAGCGCTTGGTCGACATTATTGTCGCGCACCATGATTTGCATAAAAAAGTCAGCTCCGAATACAAACAATCAAAGCCACGCGCGCGCAGGCGGTGGCGGAATTCGTTGCCGTTAACAGCGGATTCGCAGGAATTCAAGTCTAAAGCCCCTCCCCCAATTGAAGGAGGGGCTAAAGCATTACGGCAGAACGACGGTGTCGATTACATGGACAACACCGTTCGACTGCATGACATTGGCCATTGTCACGGTCGACATGCCACCCTTGGCATCGGTCAGCATCAGTTTGCCGCCCATCATGCTGGCGGTCAACGTGCCGCCATTGACAGTCGTCACCTTGGCTTCACCGCCACCGGCCTTGATCGCGGCCATAATGTCCTTTGCGGTCAGACGGCCGGACACGACATGATAGGTCAGGATCGACGTCAGCGTGTCCTTATTCTCGGGCTTCACCAGCGTTTCAACGGTGCCGGCGGGCAGCTTTCCAAACGCCGCGTTGGTGGGTGCGAAAACCGTGAATGGACCCGGACCTGACAGGGTTTCAACCAGACCTGCGGCCTTGACCGCCGCGACCAGCGTGGTCAGGTTACTGGCGGTCGACGCATTCTGGACAATGGTCTTTGTCGGATACATTGGCGCGCCGCCAACCATCGGCGTTTTCGCAACGTGCTTTTTTGCCAATGCAGGCATGGCTATCGTGGTCGCCGCGATGGCGGCAATCAATGCAAATTTCTTCATGGGGGATACTCCGAACAGGCAAAGAACAGCCACATTTGGCGGCTGTCAGCTTCAACTACGTATGCACAACTTTCGCGGATGCAATTAGGTCCGAAAAATTTTGCCTGCTGCTACGACAACACCAGTCGGCGCGCCCGTTTTAGACCCGCCCTTGGCTTCCTGTGATATTGCAAGCGTCGCGCCGGGCAGAATAAAGCTACGAACCGTCACTGGAACCATATACGGCTCTGCCAATTTCGCATTCACAACGCCCAACGACTTAGGCGTTCCGCCTTCGGGAATAATCCACAATTCGGCATCGCCCTTGCCGGGATCAAGCGTCGTCGGCGCAACCATCAATTTGCCTGATACGGCATCATAACTAACGGCAACGACTGCGCCCTTTTCACCCGACAGCGCTGCCATCATCGGCGCAGGGATCGGCGGCACGACCACTGGCACGTCAGCGGGCTGCATGCCAATAAACACCAGAAGCGCCGCCGCGACGGACATTGCCGCCAATGCCGCCGCACGCCAGCGCTGCATCATTGTTGCGCTGTTGTCATTGCCCGGCAGTTGCGCCTCAATTTTTTTCCAGATGCCCGCCGGCGCTGGTGTTGCCACTTCGCTGGCCAGCGGCGACAGCTGGTCGCGCCACCATGCAATACGAAGGCTCAACGGCGCATCCGTCCGCGCACGCGCCTGAACCGCAGCGGCCTCGCTATTGTCAAGCAAGCCCAGCGCAAATTCAGCAGCAAGGATGTCGTCTTCGTCGGTCACGCCAGACACACTTTCAATTTCATCAGCGCACGGCGGATGCGGCTTTTGACTGTGCCCAATGGCGTCGATGCGCGCTCCGCGATGTCGGCATATGTCGCACCGTCAAAAAAAGCCGTCCTGATCAGCGTCGCGTCATCCTTCGCCAGTGTTTCGATGCATGCCAATATCCGTGCATCCGCTTCATGCGCAATCAGGCATTGTTCGGCGTCGGGCCGGTCGTCGACAATCTCATCCGCCAGATCAAGTGGAGCCATGACCCGCCTGCCCTTGGCGCGCAGCCGGTCAATCGCGCGGTTCCGCGTCAGCGCGACAAGCCACGTAATCGGGCTTGCACGCGCCGGATCGAACGACCCCGCTTTCTGCCAGATATTGATAAAAGCGTCCTGCAACACGTCCTCGGCGTCATCCCCATCGGGAAAGATACGCAGCGCAATCCCGTAAAGTTTCGCCGACGTTCGACGATAGACGTCCTGCAACGCCGCTCGGTCGCCATCGGCAACACGTTTCAGCGCCGCAACCAACGCCGCGCGCTCCGACGAGAAGACATCGTCGCTCAGGGTAGTTCAACCGCCATGGCCGTTGCTTCGCCGCCACCGATGCATAGCGCGGCGACACCACGCTTCAGCCCGCGCGTGTGAAGCGCGTTGAGCAAAGTCGCCAAAATCCGCGCACCCGATGCACCAATGGGATGGCCGAGCGCCGTCGCGCCGCCGTTGACGTTCAGCTTGTCGTCGGGAATGCCCAGATCCTTCGCCGCAATCATCGCCACGACAGCAAACGCCTCATTGACTTCGAACAAGTCAATATCGTCCACGGTCCAGCCTGCTTTGTCCAGCACCTTGCGGATCGCGGGAACCGGAGCGGTCGTGAACAGCGGCGGCGCATGCGCGTGGGCCGCGTGCGCCACAATGCGTGCAACAATCGGCATGCCATGCGCCTTCGCCACACTTTCGCGTGTCATGACAAGTGCCGCTGCGCCGTCGGAAATCGATGACGCATTGGCCGCTGTAATTGTGCCATCCTTGGCGAAGGCAGGTTTCAATGTTGGGATTTTATCGGGCTTGGCGTTGCCCGGCTGTTCATCACGCTCGACCAAAGTGACGCCGCCGCGTCCCGTTACTTCAACGGCAACAACTTCACCGTCGAACGCGCCTGAACGGATTGCCTCAACAGCACGCGACAGTGAACGCAACGCATAGGAATCCTGCGCCTCACGCGTGAATTGATAATCGCGCGCAGATTCTTCGGCGAATGCGCCCATCAGCTTGCCCGGGTCATACGCATCCTCAAGCCCGTCGAGATACATTGAGTCTTTGATAACATCGTGCCCAATGCGCGCCCCGCCGCGATGCTTGGTCATCAGGTAAGGCGCATTCGACATCGATTCCATGCCGCCCGCCACGATCACATCTGCTGTACCCGCGACCAGCGCATCATGCGCCATCATAACGGCCTGCATACCACTGCCGCACATCTTGTTAACAGTCGTCGCCTCAACGGATTGCGGGAGTCCTGCGCCCAATGCTGCCTGACGCGCAGGAGCCTGCCCCAATCCAGCGGGCAGGACGCATCCCATAAAAATCTGGCCAACCGCGTCACCCGAAACACCCGCGCGCGCGACAGCTGCTTTGACAGCGGTAGCACCCAGCACGGTTGCGGCAACGCTACCCAGCGCGCCCTGAAATCCGCCCATAGGCGTGCGAGCATAGGAGCAGATGACGATTGGTTCATTTATCATGCAACTGCCTTAGCGCGCTCACTAGACAGTCTGCAACGTTGCCGTTCCCGGAACCACCCGCATCCGGTGTCGTGGTTGCGTGGTCAGCGATCGCGCGTCGATGGTCTGCATGAACACCCACTCGTTTGTTGCGGCATCTGGCGTCAGTATCAGCGCCATATATCCCCGCCGCGATGTGTCGCACCATTTCAGCTCGGGGCTACTTTTCACAATTGCCGCAGCAACAATTTTGGGGTCAGTGCCCATCGTCGAAGATTCATAGCCCGGCGACGTCACGGCGTGCCCCGCAAACTCTACGCCTGCGGGCCGCCCCTTGTTCGACAATTCATAGGCCCACGCATTGTGGCTGTCCCCTGCCAGCATGATCAGATTTGCTGACGCTGCCTGCGCTGCCGACAACAACCGTGCGCGCGCCGCCGGGTATCCGCCCCAATTGTCAAAATTAAACGGCAGACCCGCTTTCGCATATTCGATACCCTGAAGCGTGTAGCGCTTGTTCCGTTCGGGCACGTCCTTTGCCAGCCAGTTGACCGCTTCGCGTGGCATATAACTTTCACCCATTATTGTCCCGGTGCCTACAATCTGCCAGCGCTTCTTAGCACGGGTCGATGCCTTCAAACCATGTGACAGCCAGCTTTCCTGTGTCGTCCCCATCATCGTCGCAGCGGGATCGACCCAGCGGCCCTGCTTGAATGTGGCCAGTGCGGCCTGAACATCGGTCGCTCCAAACAACGCGCGTGTGTCGGGCTCCGCTGATCGCCCGATCAACCGTGAATCAGTGCGGAAAACGGTGCCAAGATCACCCAGCTCATAGGACTTATACGGTGTGTCATCGATCGGCATCCATTCGCGATACGCCTGAAAAGCGGCGGCGCGGCGGATGTTCCAGTCTCCTTCGTCGGCCTGATGGTTCTGTGCGCCGCCTTCCCAGCTGTCATTTGCAGATTCATGATCGTCCATTGATGCAATCATCGCGTGGCGATTGTGCACGGCCTGAAGCTGCGGATCGGCGCGATAACTGGCATAGCGCAACCGGTAATCGGCTAGGCTGAAAATCTCGGACTGCGGCTGCACCAGATCCCAGCGCGGGTTGTTTTCAGGATAACCGCCGCGCTTATATTCATAGAAATAATCGCCAAGGTGCATGGTCAGATCAATGTCATCGCGCGCCGCCGCATGACCATAGGCGTTGAATTCGCCAAACGGCAGGTTTGCACAAGAAAACACAGCCAGATTGAACTTTTGCGTCGTGCCGACCGGCAGCGTCTTGGTCCGGCCGACTGGCGACATCGTGCCGTCCTCGTCAACAAAGCGATAATAATAACGCCGCGCAGGGGTAAGCCCATCAAG
>JAYTWA010000272.1:0-4418 GCA_043743675.1 Sphingomonadales bacterium | reverse complement strand
TTGCCGGTCACGGTTCGCGCGGTCGAGCCGCACCTGGGGCAGCGCGTGCTGAGTGTCGGCGGGGCTTCGCTCAAGGTTGATGCATCCGACGGGCAAGTCGCCGAATGGCTGCGCAAGCTGGACGATGCCGATGACACAGACTTCCGCGAGGAACCGACGGGCAAGAAGGACGAGACCAAGACGGTGAATTACACTGGCACGACGTCGCTGCTCGAAGGCCAAGGCACTGCGCTGAAACTCGGGCTGCCGGGTGCGGGCAAGGCATTTGAAGTCGTCGGCATTCCGCTGACCAAGCTCGGATTTTATGTGGTCGAGCTGGCCAGCCCGGTGCTTGGCAATGCGCTGCTCGGGCGGCAGGCGACGCGCTATGTCGCGGCGGGCGCACTCGTCACCAACATGGCAGTGCATTTCAAATGGGGGCGCGAAAGCTCGCTTGCGTGGGTGACGGCCCTCGACAGCGGAAAGCCGGTCGGCGGTGCGGCAGTGCGCGTGACCGACAGCTGTACCGGCGCGACATTGGCCACCGGGACGAGCGATGCGCAGGGACGTGTCGCGGTGCCAAAGGGGCTGCCCGAACCCGAAACCTATGGCAATTGCGAAGGCGGCACGCATGCACTGATGGTGTCCGCGCGGGCTGGCGATGATTTCAGCTTTACGATGACAACGTGGGGCGAAGGCATCCGCCCGTATGATTTCGACCTGCCCTATGGTTATTCGGCACCCGACGATATTCTCCACACGATTTTCGACCGCAGTTTGATGCGTGGCGGCGAGACCGTAAATATGAAGCATATCCTGCGCCGCCCCAATGGCGCGGGCTTTGCCTTTGCCGAGGGGCTGGACGGGACATTGCGCCTGAGCCATCGCGGGTCGGATACGCAGTTCGATCAACCGCTCAAAATCGGTGCGGATGGCGTGGCCGAAAGCAGCTGGACGGCCCCCAAGGGCGCCCCGATGGGCGATTATGACCTGAGCGTGATTGTTGATGACCGGACGATTTACACCAACCAGTCGGTGCGCGTGGACGAGTTCCGTTTGCCGACAATGCGCGCGACGATCAGCGGGCCAAGGGACGCGGTGGTGCGCCCGACGGTGGTGCCGCTGAACCTGTTCGTCGGTTATCTGTCGGGCGGGGGCGCATCGAACCTGCCTGTTGCGATTCGGACGGCTTTCTCGACAAGCGCCAATACGCCCGACGGGTGGGACGGCTGGCACTTTGGCGGCGATGATTTGAAGGAAGGCACAACGCCGCTGGATGGCGAAGGCAATGCACCCGACAAGCCCATCCCCTTGTCCCAGACATTGCCCGTCACGCTGAAAAGCGATGGCACCGCGCAGACATCGGTTGAGATCAATCAGGCGATTGATGCGACGACGGCGATGACGGTCGAAATGGATTATCAGGATGCCAATGGCGAAACGCTAACCGCGTCGCAGTCGATCATGCTGAATCCGTCGGCCGTGCGCCTGGGCGTCAAGACTGATGGTTGGTTGATGCGTGACAGCGACTTGCGGCTGAAGTTCGCGGCGATTGGCGTTGATGGGAAAATCCGCAAAGGGCAGCGCGTCACGGTTGCGCTTTTCAGTCGCGAAACGATTACGGCGCGGCGGCGGCTTATTGGCGGCTTTTATGCCTATGACAATCAGGAAAAAGTGACAAAACTTGGTGCGAATTGTTCGGTAACGACGGATGCACAGGGGATGGCCGGCTGCACGCTGGACGCAGGCGTTTCGGGCAATGTGACTGTGGTTGCGACGACAACTGACGAAAACGGGAATGTCGCGCGCGCTGTGACGTCGGTGTGGCTCGCGGGTGAGGATGACTGGTGGTTCGGCGGCGACAATGGCGACCGGATGGACGTGATCCCCGAAGCCAAATCCTACAAAGCGGGCGAGACGGCAAAGCTGCAAGTGCGGATGCCGTTCCGGTCGGCGACCGCGCTGGTCACGGTCGAACGCGAAGGCGTGCTGTCGAGTTTTGTTACTGAATTGTCGGGCAAGGACCCGGTGATTAACGTGCCGATGCCCGCGGCTTACGCGCCCGACGTGTATGTTTCGGTCATGGCGGTGCGCGGGCGTGTGGGCGGGTTCAAGCTGTGGTTGTCGGACTTTGCAAGAGCGTGGAACCTGCCGTTTTTCAATCGAGAAGGCGGCGAACCGACGGCGCTCGTTGATCTTGCCAAGCCAAGCTATCGCATTGGCATTGCGAAGGTTCAGGTGGGCTGGGAAGGGCATACGCTCGGCGTCAAGGTGAAAGCCGACAAGGAAAAATATGCCGTGCGTGAAACGGCCATGGTCGATGTCGCCGTGACGCAGCCCGATGGCAAACCCGCAAAGTCCGCCGAGATCGCTTTTGTGGCGGTTGATGAGGCGCTGTTACAATTGAAGGCCAATGACAGCGTGAAATTGCTTGATGCGATGATGGGCGAACGGCCGCTCGCCGTGCTGACCGCGACGGGTCAGACGCAGGTTGTCGGCAAGCGCCATTATGGCAAGAAAGCCGTCGAAGCGGGCGGCGGCGGCGGCGATGAATCAGCAGCGACGCGCGATGATTTCCGCCCCGTGCTTTTGTGGAAAGGCCGTGTTGCGCTAGATGCAAATGGCAAAGCACGGATTCCTGTGCCGCTGTCTGAATCGCTATCCGCGTTCAAGCTGGTCGCGATTGCGACAGAGGGCGCGCAATTGTTCGGCACAGGCGAGACGAGTGTGCGGACGGCGCAGGATCTGACGGTGTTCGCCGCACTGCCGCCGCTGGTGCGCACCGGCGATTTTTATGGTGCAAGTTTTACGCTGCGCAATGGATCGGACACGCCGATGCAAGTGACGGCAACAGTGAAGGTCAATCCGTCCGTCGCGGTCGGCAAGGCGCTGACAGTCACGATTCCGGCGGGGGGTGCAGTGCCCGTGACGTGGAATCTGCCCGCCCCCGATGGCGTGACGAAACTTGACTGGACGGTTGAGGCCAAGTCGTCGGATGGTAAAATCGACACGCTGTCCGCGTCGCAGGACGTGATCCCCGCTGTGCCCGTCGAAGTGTGGGCGGCGACCCTGACGCGCGTTGGTGCAGGTTCAAGCATTCCGATAGCGCCGCCGAATGGTGCGCTGGCAGGGGGCTATGTCGATGTGAAATTGTCGGACAGCCTGGCACCACCGCTTGCTGGGGTGCGGGCCTATATGACCGCTTACCCCTATAATTGTTTTGAACAGCAATTGAGCCGTGCGGTGGCGTTGGGCGATCCCGGGGCGTGGGGGGCGCTGGCAGGGGCGATCCCGACATATATGGATAGCGACGGGTTGCTGCGCTATTTCCCGATGGCGCAGATGCAGGGGTCCGAAGCGCTGACAGCTTATGCGCTGTCGATGACGGCGGAGGCCGGGTTTGCGGTCCCCGAAGTGGCGAAGGGCCGGATGATCGAAGCAATGAAAGCGGTCGTCGAAGGGCGGTTGAAACGCGATGGCTATGGCCCGACGGATCAGCGGTTGTTGAAAGTCGCCGCGCTGGCAGCTTTGGCACGCAATGGCGCGTCGAGTGCGGCACTGGTCGGGGCGATTGACATTGCCCCGGCGGACATGCCGACGGCAACGCTGGCGGACTGGATGGTCGCGATTGACCGGACTTCAGGCTTGTCGAATGCGGCGTCATTACGCGGTCTGGCCGAACAGACGCTGCGCAAACGGATTGTTTATGAAGGGTCGCGCGTTGATCTGACTGATGCCAGCACCGCGCCGTGGTGGATGATGGTCGGCAGTGATGAATCGACGATCCGGGCGCTGGGCGCTATTCTCGGGCGACCCAATTGGGGCGACGAAGGCCCCAAGATGATGGTCGGCGTCAGCCTGCGCCAACGTCGTGGGCATTGGGATACGACGCCTGCCAATGCGTGGGGATCAATTGTCGCACGGCGGTTTGCGGCGCTTTATCCGGCGAATGCGGTTATGGGGACGACGACAGCGACACTGGGGCCGGTGAGCCGGACACAGAGCTGGCCGATGGCGAGTGGAGCCACGCCGTTGCGGATGCCGCTGGTGCAGGCGCCTTTAATGCTCAGCCAAGCGGGCGGCGCGGGGCCATGGGCAGCGGTGTCGGTTTCGGCTGCCGTGCCACTGACGCAGGATTTGTTTGCGGGCTACAAACTTGAAAAGTCGATCAGCATTGTGAGCCAGCGCAACAAGGGTTGGCTGACGCGCGGTGACGTGATCAAAATCACGATTTCCGTCGATGCAACCGCCGAACGGAATTGGGTTGTGGTCAGTGATCCGGTGCCGCCGGGGGCAACGATCATCGGTGATCTGGGCGGGCAGTCAGGTATCCTCGCGGCGGCAACGGGCGGCGGCGAGGGCGTATCGCCTGCTTATATCGAGCGCGGGCGCGATGCGTGGCGCGGCTATTTCGACTGGGTCCCGGCGGGGCGGTTTAC
>JAYTWA010000271.1:0-3431 GCA_043743675.1 Sphingomonadales bacterium | reverse complement strand
GATCCGGGACGACCAACATAAATTCCATCGGCGTTAAACGCTACAGCCGGATCAGTATAACCGTTGTTGGAAAAGTTGCCGACACCGCGAATGAAATAGCTGGTGAGCGAACCTCCGCCCTTCGACACATATAAAGAAGGAACCGCAGCATTGAGCGTTTCGGTGGTGAGAACGCCTGCGTTTTCAAGTTCACCAGTCGAGACCACGTCGAGGGCGATCGCGGCGCGTTGCGAGGATTCTTCGCGGCGCTGGGCCGTGACGACAATGTCTTCAAGACCGGATTGATTTGTTTCTGCCGCAGCAGTTTCGCCAGATTGCGCAAATGCAGACGACGGGCTCGCCGCCAAAACCAAAGCCGACGTAGCTAGCAAAAATGCCTTCATATCACCCTCCCTCAAAGTCAGTGACGGCCTACATGGGCCATCGCATTATTGAAATGTGATCTAGATTATTGACTCGCCATTGTTAAAATCTTTTGTTTCAATGGAAATGTAACAATGAAATTGATAGGTGCGACATGCGGTTCAAAGGGCTTGATCTGAATTTGCTGGTAGCGTTCGATACGCTTATCGGAACGCGCAGTGTATCCCGTTCTGCCGAACAGCTTAATCTTAGCCAGCCGGCGATGAGTGCGGCGCTTGGCAGGTTACGCGACTATTTCCGCGATGACCTGCTCGTGCAGCAGGGGAAACGCATGTTCCCCACCGCCTATGCCGAGAGCTTGCTGCCGATGGTGCGTGATAGCTTGCGCCGGATTGACGAGCTGATTGCCACCTCTACCACGTTCGACCCTGCGACCTCGCAACGCACTTTCAAAATCATCGCGTCCGACTATATCTTAGCGGCAGTCATTGCCCCATTGGTTCGGCGCATCGCCGATACAGCGCCAAGTATCAGGGTCGAGTGCATATTGCCCAATGACGGCAATACCGAAATGATCCTGCAAGGTGTCGCCGACATCTTGTCAACGCCCGATGAGTTTTCTGCACGCGAGCTGCCACACGAGTTATTGTTTGAAGAACAGCATGTTGTTGTCGGCTGGAACCGTAACCCGATTTTCAAGCGGACGGTAACCGAGGAAGATATCATGTCAGCCGGGCATGTTGGTGTGCAGATGGGCAATGCGCGGACCGTCGTATTTGCCGACGTTACAATGGAGATGATGGGCAAGCTTCGCAAAGTCGAGGTGATCACATCGTCTTTTACCACTATTCCGTGGCTGATCATCGACACGATGCGGTTGGCGCTAATGCACGAACGATTGGCCTTGCGTATGGCTGAAATGTTCCCGCTCACGGTTGCGCCAATACCATTTCCGTTCCCGGTCATGCGACAAATGCTGCAGTTCAACCCAGCGCGCGCATCCGACGAGGGACTGAGCTGGCTGCGCGAACAAATGCGCAGCGAAGGTCAGCGGGTTTAATCATCCACTTGGTGGATGGGTTTCGATAAATACAATAAGATTTACAGATTTAATCTGCTCGCCGATATCAAGTTCATAGCGCCGCAGGACAAGGCGCGCGAAGGAGAGGCACGTGCAGTCTTTGCACATATTGATTATCGGCGGCGGAATTGGCGGGCTAACGTCCGCCATCGCGCTTTGCCGCACAAGTCATAAAGTCGAGGTGATCGAACGCGATCCGGACTGGTCGGTTTACGGCGTCGGCATCATCCAGCAAGGCAATGTCGTGCGCGCGATGACCGAGCTTGGCCTGATCGACGATTATATAGAGGCCGGGTTCGGTTTCGACAATGTTGAGGTCTATATTCCGACCGGCGAACGTGTAGCACAGATCCCGACACCCGCTCTAGTGGACGGTTATCCGGCCAATGTCGGCATCGGTCGGCGCGCCTTGCACAAGGTGCTTGGCGACCGGGCAATTGGCGCAGGGGCGACCGTCAGGTTGGGCGTAACGGCGGAAGGCTTAGACGATGACGGCGACGGCGTTGATGTGACTTTTAGCGACGGCACAAAAGCGCGGTATGACATCGTCATCGGTGCCGACGGGCTTTATTCGCAAACGCGGGCGATGCTCTGGCCCGAAGCTCCGGCACCCGAATTTACCGGGCAGGCAGTATGGCGCTATAACTTCGTGCGTACAGACGATGTCCGCGATCTGCACGCTTATGAAGGCAAGATCGGTGTTGGCCTCGTGCCATTGTCCGACATTTTGATGTATATGTATGTCACCACGCCCGAACCGGGCAACCCGCGCCATCAGCGTGAACGGCTTGCGGCGACGATGCGGGAAAGGCTGGCGGCGATTCCGGCCCCGGCAATTCAGGCGCTTGCCGAACAGATTACC
Source organism: Sphingomonadales bacterium (assembly GCA_043743675.1). GTDB lineage: Bacteria > Pseudomonadota > Alphaproteobacteria > Sphingomonadales > Sphingomonadaceae > Sphingomonas_O. Next base: position 1,125 of record JAYTWA010000271.1, on the reverse strand, counting down.
AATAACGACGAGGTGGTCTACAAGCCGCTCGAATGGGTTTTTGTCGAAGGCGCCTGGCACAAGGGCCGCGTCGTGCTGCTTGGCGACGCCATCCATGCAACCACGCCGCATCTGGGTCAGGGCGCGGGCATGGCGATCGAGGACAGCATTGTGCTCGCCGACGAACTTTCGCAGGCTGACAACATCGAAGCCGCATTTGCAGCTTATCGCAACCGCCGATTCGAGCGCTGCCGCTACATCGTCGAGGCATCAAGAGATATTTGTTACGGACAACTGGGCCTTGGTCCGGTGGTCGAGCAGGGCAAGGCGACGCACGCGATGACCGTCCGCGTGTCCGAACCGATTTGATTGGAGACCAAAAATGAGCCGAGTGACCGAAATCCGCTATGTCGGCTACGGCGTTGTCAATCTGGAGGCCGAACGCGCCTTCTATTGCGAAAAATGGGGTCTGCGCGAAATCGCCGAGCAGGACGGCTTTGTCTATTTCGCGACCGAAGGACATGATGAACTCTATGTTGCGCGGTTGCGTGCTGCATCCGAAAACCGTGTCGACGTCATCGCGCTCGCTACCGAAAGCCGAGCAGACGTCGATGCAATCCATGCGCGCGTTGTCGGTGCCGGTTGCAAGATTATTTCGGAACCACAGGATCTAACGGGTTTCGGCGGCGGCTACGGTTTCCAGTTCTTCTCGCCCGACGGCATGACTTTTGAAATATCGGCGGATGTTGCACGCGGCACGTCGCGGCCTTTCGAACGCTGGGACGGTATTCCGAAAAAGATCAGCCATATCGTCATGCACTCGCCCGACCAGAAAGCAGCGTCGGACTTTTTCTGCGACGTGCTGGGTTTCCGCGTTTCGGACTGGCTCGGTGATTTTATGGTGTTCTTGCGTTGCAACAGCGCGCATCACCGGCTGGCAGTGCTGAACGGGCCGGCATGTCTCAACCATGTCGCCTATGACATGGAAGGCGTCGATGCGATGATGCGTGGCATTCACAATCTGAAGATGAAGGATATCCCCATCGGCTGGGGGCCGGGTCGGCACAAGGCTGGCAACAACACCTTTAGCTATTTCGTCACGCCCAATAATTTCGTTGTCGAATATACTGCCGAACTGGAGGATGT
>JAYTWA010000270.1:0-2687 GCA_043743675.1 Sphingomonadales bacterium | reverse complement strand
ATGAAAAAGGCGCACGTTGTGCCGCTCTCTCGCCAGGCTGTGGCGCTGTTCCAGCGCTTGCACGCGATCACCGGGCCCAAGGGCTACGCCTTCCCCTCGATCCGCACCAGCGCCCGCCCGATGAGCGAGAACACGGTGAACGCGGGGCTCCGCCGGCTAGGGTTCGCTGGCGATGAAATGACGGCGCACGGCTTCCGGGCCATGGCGAGCACGCTGTTGAACGAAGCGCGCGACCCCAAGTCGAAAAAGCATCTGTGGAAGGCGGACGCTATCGAGCGGGCCCTTGCTCACGGTGACAGCGACGCGGTCCGCGCTTCCTATCACCGGGGCGAGCATTGGGATGAACGGGTCGAAATGGCCCAATGGTGGAGCGACCACCTCGATATGCTGCGCTCCGGCGCTGAGATTGTGCCGTTTCCCACGCGGGAGGCGGGCTAACCCTGTTTCGCCGGGATAAGCCCGGCGGAATGCGGCCCGGCTGGAAGGTACCAGCTTCCTACCGGGCCTGACCACCAACGACCATAGGAGTCGATCATGGCTACAAGACCCATAGGCGGCACCGCCGCGCCAGTCACGTTCCCGCACATTATTCCAACCATGCCCGCGGTTGCACGCATCCTTGCCCGTTACGATCGACCGGCGCTGGAGGCATTCATTGCGATAGCGATCGACCTTGCCGACACGCTCGACGGCGACCCGGAAGCGGAAGAGCCGGGGCTTGAGGACAGTTCTGTCACCCACGACACTGACGGGCCAGGTTGCCCGATCGCCGATGCCCGCGGCGATGTTGCTTGGATCGAATGGACCGCGATGCGTGGCAGCATGAAACGCGGACCCAACGTCATCGCGGGCGAAGAGGATTGCGAAGAATCGGACGATGACACCAGCGTCGAAGATGACCCGCACGGCTTTGATCCGGAACAGGATATGTGCGGCGCTGCAGACGATTGGATCGCGAGCGGCTCTTGCGGTGCCTATGTGGCGCTCCCTGATTCCGGAGCTGGCGACCCGGACGACGCGGAGACGTGGAAGGCAACCAGCAATGTGCCGATGGACGACGTGTGGAGCGCCGACCACAACCCGTTCACCGATGCCAGGGTCAATCTCGGCAAAAGCAATCTGCAATCGTCTTTCATCACCGGCAACGAGGGCGTGCGTTCAGTCGACAGCGGGGCGCTCTACAAGCATTTCCACGACTTCAACGATCGCGAGCCCGGGCGCCCGGTTTGAGGCTGCGCGCAAGGCGTGTAGCATCAACGGCGGGGATAGGCCGGCCAGCCGACAAGCGTGCACCCGGCGCGCTTCCCCGCCATCATCCGGGCCGCGACGGGAACGGGCATGGACGATCACGACACATTGAACCACCGCGCGTTCGGCGCATTGCTTGGATTCAGCAAAGAGTGGCGGACTGAACTTGTAAGCCTCTTGCGGTCGGACGCTCCAATTTCCGGCGTTGTTCGGGACGAGTTGGCCAACGCGATCGAGGGGGAAACCACCTTTGGCACGCGCCTCGACCTGATTGGCCACGATACCCTTTCAAAATTCTTTGGCAGGTTTGCCGATGCGCGGGAGAGCATGGCAGTGGGGCATTACATCGCCGAATTGGTCGCCCGCAAATGCACAGTTGAGAGCGCGTTTGACAATGCAGCCGAGAAATTCGGCAAGAGCGAATCCGAATGCAACCGAGACTACTACTACTTCAAGAAGTGCATGAAATGGTGTGCGGACGAGGGGAAATCAGGCCGACTATACAGCGCTATGAGTCAATCCGAACTTGAAACCGTCTATCACATGGCTCTAGCAAGGAAGGAACAGCCTCTGTCTGGTAGAGAGTGGGACCTTCAGAGAACTGCATTAGCGTCTGAAATGACAGAACTAATCGAACCAAAACTAGGGGCAAGTGGGTGGAGATGTTTATGTTCCTGAACCTCGTGCCTTTCAAGGATTGAGGGCAGCGATTTTCTCACGCGTCCCGACGCGTGACCATGACACATGCGACGATAAGCGACACTAAGCGGCATCCTAAAGCAATGGAGGCCGCGGTGACCGACCAGATTGAAGCGAATTCGAAGCCGAAGAACGAACAGAATTCGGACGCCAAACCGACGATCGAGCCCCTTGCAGTGCGCCGCAGTGATGTTGGGCCGTTGCTCGGGTACGGCCAAACGAAGATCGGGGAAATGATCCGCGACGGCACGCTGGAAAGCATAAAGAACGGCCGCAGTCGCCTTATCACCATGCGGTCGATCAAGCGCTTGCTCTACAGCGAAGCCGCATAACCATGGCCCCCAACCAATCAGTCCCGCCGGTGCCGGGCGGGGCTGGTCGCGGTCACAATGGCGCCGGGTCGCAAGCCGGAAATACCCTCGACGCGCTGCGCGTTCAAGCCATCATCATCCGCGCCGGTGTCGCTCCGCCGATGGCCGCGACGCTGGCCAAGTTCGCATTCGGTGGCCGGCGTGATTGACCGCTCCCTTCCCCACCCGGACGAACGCGTGACCGTCGACAAGCTCGCCAGCGGCTACAAAGTCGTCCTGACCTCGCGTCACCATGACGATGATCGCCCCAGGAACCACACGCCAGACCACTATGCGAACCGCGAGCACGCTTTGCGATTTGCGCGGGAATTGGCCCGGATAGTCGGGTGCCCGCTGATTGATCGGAGCGCGCCATGACCCGCGAAATCC
>JAYTWA010000269.1:0-4244 GCA_043743675.1 Sphingomonadales bacterium | reverse complement strand
CCGTCTTCGGCGGCGACACTGGCCGTGTTGATGATGACACCGCGGTCCCCATCGTCGAGGACATCAAGCGTCAACATTCCGGTGGCCGACTTAGCAATGCAGCGGAATGTGCCGACAAGGTTGACCTGCACAACAAAATTAAACGCATCGAGCGGGAAATGGCGGATGCTGCCGTCTTCCTTCGAGCGGCTGACTGTCTTCATCGCATTACCAATGCCTGCGCAGTTGACGAGGATACGTTCCTGTCCGTGCGCCGCGCGTGCTTTGGCGAATCCGGCGTCAACCGAAGCATCGTCTGTGACGTTCACTTCGCAAAACACGCCACCGATTTCCGCCGCAAATTCCTCGCCCTTGTTGCGCTGCAAGTCGAAGATTGCGACCTTCACACCCTTGGCTGCCAGTGCTCGTGCGGTTGCCGCGCCAAGCCCCGATGCGCCGCCGGTGATGACTGCCGAAATTGTTGAATCGAGTTTCATTTTATGATCCTTAAAGCCGTTCAATAATTGTCACGTTGGCAATGCCGCCGCCTTCGCACATCGTTTGCAGGCCGTAACGCCCGCCGCGTGCTTTGAGAGCGTGGACCAGCGTTGCCATCAGCTTCGTGCCGCTCGCACCCAGTGGATGGCCAAGCGCAATCGCACCGCCATTGACATTTAGCTTTGCGGGGTCCGCGCCGATGTGCTTCATCCATGCCATCGGCACCGGCGCGAAGGCTTCGTTGACTTCATACAAATCGATGTCGCCGATTTTCATGCCCGCGCGCTGCAACGCCCGGTCAGTCGCGAACAAAGGTTCTTCGAGCATGATGACCGGATCCCCCGCCGTGACCGTAACATTGTGGATGCGTGCCAGCGGGGTCAGGCCGTGGGCTTTCAACGCGGCTTCGCTGACGATCATGACGGCGGATGCGCCATCGCAAATCTGGCTGGCGTTGGCCGCCGTGATGCTGCCGCCGTCCTGCAACAGCTTTACACCGGCAAGGCTCTCTGCGGAGGCATCATAACGAATACCTTCGTCGGTCTTGTGACTTTCGTGGCCTTCGGGCGTTTCAATCTCCAGCGCGATAATCTCGTTATCGAACGCACCCGCTTGCGTCGCTGCCGCCGCACGTCGATGCGATTCAAGCGCAAAGGCATCAAGCATCTCGCGGTTGAACCCATGCTTTTTGACCATCATTTCCGCGCCGACAAACTGGCTGAACATGATGCCAGGATATTTTTCCTCGAGGCGCGGCGATTTATAATTGCCCATGCCTTCTTTCATGTGGAGCATCATCGTCGAGCCCATTGGCACGCGCGTCATGCTTTCGACGCCCGACGCAATCACGATGTCCTGCGTGCCGGACATGATGGCTTGCGCTGCAAACTGCATCGATTGCTGTGATGATCCGCATTGCCGATCAATGGACACAGCAGGCACGCTGTCGGGCAGATTTCTGGCGGCGAGGACGGCATTGCGACCGACTTGCCCTGCTTGCTGCCCGCCCTGCATCACGCAGCCCATGATGACGTCTTCAACGGCAGCACCGTCGATCCCTGTGCGCGCAACGATCGCGTCGAGCACCGATGCGGCCATATCAACCGGGTGCCAGCCTGCGAGTTTGCCGTTGCGTTTGCCGCCTGCGGTGCGGACCGCGTCGACGATATAGGCTTCTGCCATTTGCTTTCCTTTGACGTGAACGTAAACTTAGAATTGCAATCGCGCGTTCCCGCGTCGGAGGCAAGACCGATTATGGGGAATTATATGAAGGTTTCTGAAGCCGTAGCGGCAAGACGATCCGTGCGCGGATTTCTTGGAGACTCGGTTGATCTCGATCTGGTCCAGCGGCTCGTCGTCGAAGCCTCGCGCGCCGCATCGGGCGGAAATTTGCAGCCTTGGCATGTCGATCTTGTTGCGGGTGACGCGATGAACCGCCTCAAGCAAACCATGATGGCCAAACTTGCGGGCGGCCCCGAAACCCCCGAATATGATATTTATCCCAAAGAACTGCTCAGCCCTTATCGCGACCGCCGCTTTGCTGTGGGTGAGGCGATGTATGCGCATATCGGTATCCCGCGTGAGGATAAGGTGGCGCGGCGGATGTGGTTCGCGCGCAACTTCGCTTTTTTCGGCGCGCCCGTCGCGCTGTTCATGACCGTCGACAAACGCATGGGGCCACCACAGTGGAGTGACCTCGGCATGTTTTTACAGACGTTCATGCTGCTCGCTGTCGAAGCAGGGCTCGCCACCTGCGCACAGGAATGCTGGGCGGTTTATCCCAAAACAGTGAAAACGTTCCTGAACACGCCCGATGATCGGATGCTCTTTTGCGGGATGGCTGTGGGATACGAAGACAAATCCGAACCCGCCAACGCCCTACGCACCGACCGCGCGGATGCGGTCGAGTGGCTGCGCGTCGTCATCTGACGCGCTGGCAATATGGTTAACGCAATTTCAAGCAGTCGCCACTAACGCGACCGGAATGCAAAAAGCGTTGCGCCTGACTGATATTCTGCTGCTCGCGATTATACCGATCATTGTCTTTTTTGCATTTTATAATCCTGCAATTCTCGACCCGACGAATTTTGGTTGGTTGATCCGCGGGACCGACAATGGCGAAAATGCGCTTGGACTACACGCTTGGCAAAATGACGCCGCGCGCGGATGGTCGTTACGAACCAATTTGCTCAATGCGCCCGATGGGGTTTCGGTGTTGTTCACCGACAGCAACCCCCTGCTCACCATCATCGCTCTGCCGCTCGCCAAGATGCTCGGTTCGCAAGTGCAATTTGTCGGTCTTTGGGTGCTGCTTTGCTACATATTGCATGCCGTTTTTTCATATGCGCTGTTAAAGTCTTACGCGCCTTCGCGGCTCGCACTGTGGATCGGGGTCGCGCTGTTCATGCTCGTGCCGACGTTCCACGTGCGTTACATTCACGCCAATCTTCAGGCGCATTGGCTGATCCTGTGGGCGCTCTGGGTTTTCATTGATGACCGTCGCGCGCGCGACGTGCGGTGGTGGCTTGCCATTCTTGCCGTCACAACCTTGATCCATAATTACATGCTGCTGCTTGTTGCGGCGATATGGGCCAGCGCATTGCTCCGGCAATTTCTGATCGCTGCAAATAATCGTGAACGGATGCTTCCTGTGGGTCATGGCATCGTGGGTGCGGCGCTGGTGCTGGGCATTATCAGCATGCTGGGGATCGACACCGATTTTGTTTCATCGGGCATGTATGGACATTATGGCATGCCGCTCGACGCATTATGGAATGCGTCAAATCCAACTTATTCGGCCTTGTTGCCGACGGTTGAACAATTGCCCCGCCGCGCGTTTGAGGGGTTTCAATATCTGGGTGCAGGTATCCTGATGATGCTCGTGTTAACGCCGCTCATCATCAAGCAATCAGAACGCCCTGTTGCGGTTACTTTGCTTAATCACAAACTGCTCTGGCTTGCGCCCGCTTGTTTTGTGCTGACTCTGCTCGCGATCAGCCATTCGGTCGCGTGGAGCGGGCGCGTATTGTTCGATATTCCGATTGGCCAGAAACTGATCGATATGCTCGACCCCATTCGGGCGTCATCGCGACTTTTCTGGCCTGTGACCTATGTTTTGGTCCTGTTTGCGGTGACAACGGCTTATCGTTTGCCGTCACGAACCATGCATCAGCTATTGGGTGTCGCCGCGCTTCTTCAGATTATGGATATGACGGGTATGGCCCTCGCCATCCGCGGCGTGACAGCCGAAGCCTCTGACTATCGCACCTGGAAAATCACGACCGACCCGCGATGGGATGACATCATCGCTGCGTCTTCGGACATCAGCTTTGTACCCCCCGAAGGCATTTATGACGATCTGGGCGTGTTTCAGGAAATCGCATGGCGTGCCGTGAATGCCCAAAAGCCCGTGCGGGTCGTCTATGCCGCGCGCAACAGCCGGCAAACCGATGCCCGGCTGGCGGCGGAATATGCCGACTTCGAAGCCGGACGATTGGTGCCCGACCGGTTATATGTCCTGTTCAAGAACGCGAAAGTTCCAGACGGGTCTAAGGGTCGGCTGATCACGCTACACGGCGTCCGTGTTCTTGCCCCCGTCGCTTATAAAGCAAAATAAATAGTATTTACCGCGCCAGCGGCCGCATAGCTTTCGCCAGCGTCATTTTTGCTACGGCCCGCCCGATCTGCTCGCCTGCCTCATTCGAAAAGCGGTAATGCACGCCGCCCAGCGTCCGCGAGAATGACACTTCGCGCACCCAGTCGTCCCA
>JAYTWA010000268.1:0-2625 GCA_043743675.1 Sphingomonadales bacterium | reverse complement strand
GTGCGTTTCAATGCGCCCGAATTGCACGAGGTTGCGTTGAAGGTCACACAGGCGGGGGCGCATGCGCTGGCCGCTGAAGCCGCGCATTTTGAGGATTTGGTGGCGCAGACACTCGCATCGGCCCGCGCAATTTCGGCGACGGCGGATGCGCTCGCTCGGCTCGATGTCGCGAGTGCAAACGCCGAACGTGCCGTCCAAGGTGGGTGGTGCCGCCCCGTGCTGGTCGAACATCCGGCGCTTGAGATTGAAGGCGGGCGGCATCCGGTGGTCGAAGCCGCGCTGGGCAAATCAGGCGCACGGTTCGTCGCCAATGATTGTGCGTTGTCCGAAACGGACCGGCTTTGGCTCGTCACTGGCCCTAATATGGGCGGAAAATCCACGTTTCTGCGTCAGAATGCACTGATCGCGGTGATGGCGCAGTCGGGGTCTTATGCCCCCGCCACGCGCGCGACGATTGGGTTGGTCGACCGCCTGTTCAGCCGCGTCGGTGCGTCGGACAATCTGGCGCGTGGGCGGTCCACCTTCATGGTCGAAATGGTCGAAACCGCGGCGATTTTGGCACAAGCAACCGAACGATCCTTCGTGATTCTCGACGAAGTCGGGCGCGGGACATCGACCTATGACGGGCTCGCGATTGCGTGGGCAGTTGTGGAGGCAGTGCATGAGATCAACCGCTGCCGCTGCCTCTTCGCGACGCATTATCATGAACTGACGCGGCTGGCGGAAAAGCTGGACGCGCTGTCGCTCCACAATGTCCGCGCCCGCGAATATAAGGGCGATCTGGTGCTGCTCCATGAAGTCGGCAGCGGCCCCGCCGACCGGAGTTACGGGATCGCCGTGGCGCGGCTTGCAGGGATGACACCGGCAGTGCTGGCGCGGGCGAAAGCGGTGCTGGCGAAACTCGAAGCAGGCCGCGCCGCGACCGGCGGGCTGGCGGCGGGGCTGGACGATCTGCCGCTGTTTGCGACGCTGGTGGAGGAAGCGGCGGCTGATCCATTGCGCGAGGCGTTGGATGCCATCCACCCCGACGCACTGAGCCCGCGCGAGGCGCTAGAGGCGCTGTATCGGTTGAAGGGGATGGAATAGCCGACTAGCTCAATCGTTTTTGCCCATGACATAGGTGCAATAACTACAAAGTCCCTCGTCGAACCCGGACAAAGCATCATCCAGTAAAATGTCGTTGAAGCAGCGCATACATTCGCTCGGAAAATTAAATTCTTCTGCGCAAACGGCACAGCGATTTTCGAAATCGATGTAGGCTTCATTGCTGCACGAGGGACAATCGTAAATCGGTCCGGGATCGCCAGTATCCTTAGCGCGGTTGTAAGTCTCACCCGAAAGTGCGCGACTGACTGCGTCCACAATCACATTTTCCCGGTCAGACTCGATACCGCAACTGCTGCACAGGAGTTCCATTTCGTCCTGAAACGTGTTCTCCGTATCTCGTTGTTCGATAAGGTCTGAACCACATGCTGAGCAGCGGAGATGTTCATCAGCAACTGTCTGAGAAGCCCAGGCAACGCCTTGCAACGTGTCCCGACATCGCTTCAATTCCGCTTGATAAAACTCGCGTGCATCAAGCATTACGGCCCATGTGTCGCCCAGCACTTGCGCGGGCTGTTCTTGAGCTTGTTGAAAAAGAGCTGCCACAACGGGAAAGGCTCTCGCGATTGCCTCTCGAACAACGCTGGCGGGTTCCTCGGTATATCGATGCTCGATAGCATTCCGAAGCAGATTAAGTTCATCCAATTGCTTTGTGCTTATCGGGATATCGAAATCCTTGAATCGCTTGCCAATCGTAGTGAAATCTACGGTTTGAAAGCCGACCAAGGCGTAGCGGACGCCGCCTAGTCCATCTGGTTCCGGCGCATATCTTGCTCCAATTATCTCGTCGGGATCAGCATTCGGCGCTGCTCGAACGAGTACTTCCTTTGCGAGCAGAAGAACGCCAGCATAAAAATTCCTCACCGCCGACATTGCGCGGGCGGGTGATTGTGCTGCGTAGTCCTCAATACCCATTTTGAGTGACTCAACAGCGTTTGAAAATAGTGCGCTCATCCGGTTTGTGGCCCTAATGGCATGACAGCAAAAACTGATTCAAATTGTGACTGACGTCAAAACTAAGCCCCATAATTCCCGATCGCCTCGAACATCGCGGTCAGCGCGGCCCTCTCTCCGGCGTCCAACTCAGGCCGCCAAATCTCGAAGAGCAGCACCACGCGCGTCTCCGCGCTGTCGTTCCACGCTTCATGTTCGATGCTGTCGTCGAAGATCATGACCTTGCCTGCCTCCACCGCGCGAACGTCATTGCCCACCCGCAACCGGCATCCATCGGGCACGATTAGCGGCAGATGGACGATCAACCGCGTGTTGAGCATGCCCGAATGCGGGGGGATGTGCATGTGCGGGCGCAGGACCGAGAAGAGCGCCATCGGCGACCGCCCGGCAATCTGCGGGATGGGCAGCGGGTTGAGCGCGGCCATCGCGGCGGGGCAGCGATTGGCATTGCCCGCCACGGGCGCGCCGTTTTCGATCAGGTGAAACGCGCTCCAGTTCGGATCGCCGAGCAGGCTGTGGCCCTTGTTGGGGCGCGTCGGATCGGCCTCGACATAGGGTTTGTGGCCG
>JAYTWA010000267.1:0-5845 GCA_043743675.1 Sphingomonadales bacterium | reverse complement strand
AGCTTGAGCGTCGCGGTCGCACGCGTTACGATGCGTTCGTTGAACGCAAATGAGACACCAGCGATGACCAGGCTTGCGACAATCAAAGGGGCAAGCACTTGATGCGCTGACAGTCCCGCCGCTTTCATTGAGACGACTTCGCTATTCTGGTTGAGCGTTGCCAGTGTGATGATCGTGCCAAGCAGAACGCAGAACGGCAGGAAACGCTGGATAATGCCGGGAATGCGCAAACTGACATAGGTCAGGATCTGCCCCTGACCATTGCCGGGATAACGTAGAATTGCGTCGCTCTCACCAAGAAGGTCGAGGACTTGCAGGACAATGACGAGCAGCGCGAGCACCGCGAACGACCGCACGAAAAACATCTTTGCCATGTAAATCGTGAGCGTGCGCGACGGGAAGAAATCGGGCATCAGCGTGCGCCTTTCAGGAACAGGCCAGCGACGCGCTTGACGACCCCCATGACTTTACCCGCCAGCCGGTCGACCCCGCCAATCGGCTGTCCGCCCGGGACGTAGGCAAGCGTGCGGAACATCCAGATGATGAGTGCGGCAAAAACGAGAAACGGCACCCAGAGCGCTACAAACGGGTCAATCTTGCCCAGCTGTCCCATACCCGTCGCATATTCGCTGATCTTGTAATAGGTCACGACGGCAATCACCGCAACGAACACGCCAATGGCCGACGTCGAGCGCTTGGGCGGCACCGCAAGTGCAACGGCAAGCAGCGGCAACAGCATCATGATCGCAACCTGCACGACGCGAAAATTAAACTGCGACCAGCTTTCGTTTTTCAACGTCTGTGTGCTTTTGGCATCGCTTCCCACGGCAACAAGTTCGGGCAGTGTCAATTCACGGTCCGCGCCACCGCGACCACGAAAAGCTTCGATCTTGGGCAGGTCAATCGGTAGGTCATGCGCACTGAAACTCAACACGCGGGGCACGCGGAAATCGGGTGCGTTGTGGGTCAGCGTCCCGTTTGACAGGCGCAGGATAATCACATCGGGATCATCCGTCGCCATGAATGCGCCTTTTTCGGCCGTCACGGCAAGACTTCGCCCGCCCTTTTCACGCGCCATCACGAAGATGCCGGTCAGTTTGCGCCCCTCGTCGGTGCTCGACTCGATGCGCAACGTCATGTCCTTGCCGAGTTTGGTGAACTCGCCGACTTTGATCGATGCCCCCAAAGCGCCCGAACGCAATTCAAAGCGCAACCGTTCGTAAGCATAGCGCGCGCGGGGCTGGACAACGCCGACAATGATCAGATTGATGACCGCAAAAAACACGGCATACATGAATGGCACGCGGAGCAACCGCCAATAGCCCTGTCCGACAGCCTGCAACACATCGAGTTCGGATGACAGCGCGAGTTTGCGGAATGCCAGCAAGATGCCAAGAAGCACACCGATGGGAATGCCGAGTGACAGATATTCGGGCAGCAGGTTCGCCAGCATCTGCCACACAATGCTGACCGGACCGCCTTCGCTTGCGACAAAATCGAACAGGCGCAGCATCCGGTCAAGCACCAGCAACATGGCCGCAATGACCAGCGAAGAGAGCAGCGGCACAATGATCAGCCGGGCAAGATAGCGATCCGTCGCAGAGAGGAAGTTTGAGAAAATAGCCGAACCAATATTTATTGTTGCAGATGCTTTAACCGGTCGCGTCCGGCTTGGGAATCACTAAGCAGCTTCGGCCCGCGCCTTTCGCACCGGATCATTCGCCAGCAACGTGCCAACCGCTTTGCCGAGCGATGCCAGCGTAAATGGTTTGCGCAAAACCATATGCCCGCCAAACGCCGCTGCAGTGTCTATGTCCCCTGCATAGCCCGTGACAAATAGCACGGGCAGCCCCGGATAATCGCCGCGGATTGAGGCGACGAGTTCGGGGCCAGTCATGCCGGGCATCAGGACGTCGCTGACGATCAGGCCAATATCGGGGTTTTCGCGTAATCGCTTTGGCGCATCGGCTGGGTGCGGGCAACGGACAGTGCGCAAACCCAGTTCTTCGAGTGCGTCGCCGGTCGCCATCAACACACGGGGGTCATCCTCGACCACAAGCACTGTTGTGCCACGGCGAGTGGGCAATGTAGACGCACTATCCGGCGTATCAGGTTTTACCACCGGATCGGACATGCTGCGCGGCAGGAAGATCGAAACTGTCGTGCCACGACCGGGGTTGCTTTCAACGGTGACGGCCCCGCGTGACTGGCGGACAAAGCCAAAAATCTGGCTGAGGCCAAGGCCGGTTCCCTTGCCCGTGGGTTTGGTCGTGAAGAAGGGTTCAAAAGCGCGGTCGAGCACGTCGCTGGTCATGCCAACGCCGGTATCGCTGACACTGAGGCGGATATGCTCGCCACCGTTGACGCCTTCGATCTCACCGTCGCTTAGTAGAGTATTCGTTGTGACAATCCGCAACGTGCCGCCCTCAGGCATTGCATCGCGCGCGTTTACGGCGAGATTAAGGACAGCATTTTCGAGCTGATAGGGATCGACAAAAATTGGCCAAATATTTTCGGTGACACTGAATTCGACAGTGATCGTGTCGCCAATTGTCCGTTCGAGCAGGTCGGACATACCGTTCAACAACTCGTTTGGATTGATCGCCGAGGGCAGCAGCGGCTCCGACCGCGCAAACGCAAGCAAGCGTTTGGTCAATGCCGCGGCACGATTTGCACCTTCCATCGCTTGTTCGATGTGCTTGCCTGCCTTTGCACCATCACCTGCAAGTCGCCGCTGTGCCAGTTCGAGGCCACCGATCACCACCGAAAGCATATTGTTGAAATCATGTGCGATGCCGCCCGTCAGCTGGCCAATGGCTTCCATTTTCTGGGCTTGGCGCAGCCTGGCTTCGGTTTCCTCGCGATGCTCCATTTCGGCGCGCAGCTCGGCCGTTCGTTCGGTGACGGCAAGTTCAAGATCGGCGTTGCGCACTTCCTCAAACCGCCGTTGCCGCCAAACGAGGACTGCTACCCAACCAAGGACGACTGCCCCAATGACGAGCAGAAGCCCGAAGGTGGAAACCACCATCCCGAGCGCATTGGACCGTTTGATTGATGCGTCTGCGACGACTCCACGCCGGGCCAATGTGCGCCGTTCGGCGGCAATTACGGATTCGAGAAGGCTGTCGATCTCGCCAAGGCTGGGTGATTTTCCCGCCAGATAATATTTCGAAAGTGCGGCAGGATTCTGTCCGTAATTGGTGCGCAGCGCGATTGCCGACAATTCCTTGCCGCGCACATCATAGGCTGTTCTCAGCCGGTCAATCAGGGCCTGTGTCCGCGTATCGACGATCATCTGGTCAAGCGCGTCAATCTGTGTCCCCGCGCGTCGCCAGTCGTCGAGATATTGTCGTCCCAGATCCTTGTCGCCGCTGATGACAAAGCGGCCCAGAAATGCTTCGGCCTGGCCAATGCTTGCGTCGAGCGACCGCGCGAGGATCATCGCTTCATAGCTTTGCTGGCGTGAACCGAGTGCGTCGTCGCGGTCCTTGGTCGCGGCACCAAGCACAAGCACAAGCGCGATAATCGTCGCCGCACCCACAAGCGCAATGACGATACCCAGCATCAGTCGCCAGCGGGTTCGCCCCTCGAAGTCATCTTCGTCTTCCATCGCACGTTAGAATAGCGCGAATCGGCGCGAAACAAAATTTTAGTTGATGACGCCTGTCGCGCGGCCTGCGGTCGCAAAGCGTTCGAGGATCGTCGTGACTTCCTCGCTTGTGTGTTCGGCGCACAGCGAACAGCGCAGCAGCGTCATATTCGCAGGCGTTGCAGGCGGGCGTGCGAGGTTTACGTAAAGCCCTTCGTCGAGCAGCGCGCTCCACATCATCGCGCCGCGTTCGAGATCGGGCATTATAACCGCAATGATTGCGCTTTGCGCTTCGGGTGTGCCGAGTTCAAAGCCCAGATCACGAAGCCCCTGATGCAGGCGCTTTGAATTTTCCCAGAGATGCGCGCGCTTGTTGCCCGAATGCATCAGCTTGCGGATCGAGGTTGCCGAGCAAGCGACGACAGCGGGCGGCAGCGATGCGGTGAACACATAAGGGCGACACACGAGCCGCATTATTTCAAACTTCGGGTGGTTCGAAACGCAAAAGCCGCCAACTGTGCCGACTGATTTCGAAAAGGTGCCAATGACGAAATCAACGTCGTCCAGACACCCCTGCGCTTCGGCGACGCCCCGACCATTTTCGCCGAAAAATCCCATCGAATGCGCCTCATCGACAAGGATCATCGCACCATGTTTTTTCGATACTGCGATCATTTCAGTGAGTGGCGCGATGTCGCCCATCATCGAATAGACGCCTTCTAGAATGACGAGCTTGCCCGCTTCGGCAGGAATGCGCCCTAAACGCTTGTCGAGATCTTCGACGTCATTATGCCGGAACCGCACTGTCTGCGCATTGCCCAGCGAACAGCCGTCATAGATTGACGCATGGCTGTCGGCATCAAGAATGATGAAATCATCCTTGCCCGCGATGGTCGATATGATGCCGAGATTGGCCTGATAGCCTGTCGAAAAGACCATGGCGTGGTCCATTCCGTAAAATTCGCGCAGCGCGTCTTCGCATTCCTTGTGACCCTGAAACGTGCCGTTCAGCACGCGGCTGCCCGTGGTGCCTGCGCCAAACGTATCAAGTGCATCCTTGCCCGCCTGAATCACATCGTCGTCGAACGTCATGCCCATATAGTTGTAGGTGCCGAGCAGGATGGTTTCCTTGCCATTCACAACCGCGCGCGTTGGCGACAGGACTTGCTCCATCACCAGCGAAAACGGATCGCGCACGCCAGTCGCCAGCAACCCCTCGCGTTGTTCGATCAGCGCATCGAATTTGGAGAAAAGATCGCCTTTGGCTTTCGGGAAACGCGGATCGGCCTCGCTCATCGCATTAACCCTTCAGCTTGATGACGGCGTCGGTCAATTGCCCGACCGTCTCGATGTCTGCCTGCATGTTCATTGTGATCATGACGTCAAATTCATCTTCGATAGCGGCGACAAAATCCATCACGGTCAGCGAGTCCCATTCAAGATCACCCATAAACGTCGTGGCTTCGGATACAGCGACACCCTTTTTGTTGAAGGGTTCAATCTGCGCCATGATGGCGTTATAGGTCTGTGTGCGGTCAGTCATGCGACGTCTTTAATGCGAACATCGGAAATCTCAAAGCCAGCCCTTTGCGCGGTACCATTTGGCTGTGGTTTTCAGGCCTTCGGGCGTGGAAATTTGTGGGGTCCAGAGCGATGCAGGCGGGCGCTTAGCGGGGTCGATTACCCAATCTGGGTGTGTCATATAGGACACGCGGTCGCGTGTCAGTTTTGCCTTGTCGCCGCGAAATATCCCATCAAGGGCTGCGCCTAAGTTCAGCGCTGCTTTGGGTAAGGCAAGCGTCATCGGATTGCGACCGACGGCGGCCCCGATCATTTTTGCGTAATCAACATGGCTCCAGCCGTCGGGCTGGCCATCGTCGGCTTCGTAAAAGGCTTTCGCAGGCGCGGTTTCAGCCATCACGACAACCAAACGCGCGAGGTCGTCGGCGTGGATTGCGGACAAACGTCCCCTCGGCGGCAGCGGCATGATCCCGTGTTTGGCAAATTTGAAAAGCTCAAGATTGTCGGTATCGCCCGGGCCGTAGATCGCAGGCGGACGTACGACTGACCAATCGAGCGCGGATGCAACCACCGCATCCTCGGCAGCGCGTTTCGATGCGCCGTAGTTCGAAAGTTGCGGCTCGCGCGCTGACAAGGATGAGACGTGAACGAAGCGTTTTACCCCAGTATTGCTGGCGGCGTTAAGCATCGCGATTGTGCCCACCCGATTGCCTTTATCAAAGGTTGCCGCATCTG
>JAYTWA010000266.1:0-3290 GCA_043743675.1 Sphingomonadales bacterium | reverse complement strand
GGCATGGACGCTGGCGATGTCCTCGCGCTGCTGCAATCGGGAAAGACGTTACAGCGGTTTGTGACAATACCGGAAGGCATGCCATCGATTCTTGTTCAGGAGCGTCTGATGGCAGTCGAACTGCTAAAGGGTGATGTTCCTATCCCTCCCGAAGGTTCTGTGTTGCCAGATAGTTATGCCTATAGTCGTGGCGAGGCGCGCATTGTGATCGTCGCGCGAATGCAAAAAGCGATGCAGACAGCACTGGCCAATGCGTGGGCTGCCCGCAAACCTTCAACGGCGGTAACGACTCCCGAGCAGGCGATCATACTCGCCTCAATTATCGAGAAGGAAACTGGTCGGGCATCAGAACGTCCAATGGTCGGCGCCGTTTACACCAATCGGCTGAAACGAGGCATGCCGCTACAGGCAGACCCGACTTTTTTATATCCAATTACGAAGGGCAAACCACTAGGACGGACAATCTATAAGTCTGATATAAATCGCGATAATCCATATAATACTTATATTTATAAAGGTTTGCCACCGGGTCCGATTACCAATCCAGGCAAAGCATCGATCAATGCGGCGCTTGATCCAGCGCAATCAAATGCGGTCTATTTTGTTGCGCAAGGCGATGGGAGCAGTGCATTTGCAGAAACGCTTTCGCAACATGAAGCAAACGTCGCCAAGTGGCGGGCGCATCGCGCGGCAACCGGGAATTAGCTGGTATATTGCCTCCTGAAAGCGGAAAAAATTTGATTACTGGCTAGATTTTTGCCGCACTGCAGCATATTCGATGGCTCAGTCTTAATACTTATCGTAGGAGTGCAAATATGGCACAGCGCCAAATTCCAAATGTCATGCTCAAAACCCGAGTTCGTGATGAAAGCATCGGTGGTTCCAATCCTTTTGCTTGGCAAGATATCCAGACCGCAGATTTATTTGCCGGCAAGCGTGTCGTTCTCTTCGGCTTGCCTGGTGCCTTCACGCCGACCTGTTCAACGTCGCAATGCCCTGGTTATGAGCAAAGTCATGACGATATGAAGGCGCTAGGTGTCGACGACGTCTACTGTGTTTCGGTGAACGATGCTTTTGTTATGTATCAGTGGGGCAAAAACATGGGTCTGAACAAGGTTAAGCTGCTTCCCGATGGCAATGGTGATTTCACGCGCCGCATGGGCATGCTGATTGACAAGACACATCTGGGCTTTGGCTTGCGATCGTGGCGCTATGCTGCGGTTGTCGAAGATGGTGCCGTTGTCGCTTGGTTTGAGGAGCCCGGCATCAATGATGCGGGTGAAGACAGTGATCCTTATGTCGAATCGACCCCTGAAAATGTGCTTGGCTGGCTGAAGGCACATACGCGCGAACTCGAAACCGCGTAGTCCTATGTAAGGCGCAGGCCTGTCGTTTCTGGCAGGCCTGCCATCAGGTTCAGGTTCTGCACGGCGGCGCCGCTGGCTCCTTTACCAAGATTGTCGAGTGCGGCCGTTAACCGCGTTTGTGATCCATTGGTAAATACGAATAGGTCAAGTCTGTCGCTATTCGCAGAATGTTCTACAGCGAGCGTGTCGACATCCAGTGCACATAAATTGACAATAGGTGACTCCGCATACGCCTCGGCCAGGGTTTCACGGATCGCCTTTGGATTCGAACCGAATATGGGCACATCGACGATCATCCCGCGATAGGTGTTAGCAACCGATGGTGCGAATAGCGGCGGATTTACAAGGCCGCACTGCGTCTGCATTTCGGCGACGTGTTTATGTGAAAGGCCAAGCGCATAGGTGCGCCATGCGGGCGGGTTCGACTTTTCAAATTCGGCAATCATGGCTTTCCCTCCTCCCGAATAGCCAGACACCGCATTACACATAATTGGTGCGCCCGATCCGATGCGACGGGCTTTGATAAGTGGGGCAATCAGCGCAATAAATCCGGTCGCGTAGCATCCGGGGTTGGAGACGCGCATCGCACTGGCGACATCGTTGCCAATCTCTGGAAAGCCATAGGTCCAGCCCTTGGCAGTGCGGTGTGCGGTCGACGCGTCAATGACTCGCGTCGTCTTGTTATCGATTAACGCCACGGCTTCGCGCGCGGCGTCATCGGGCAGGCATAAAACCACAATATCAGCGGCATTCAGCGCTTCACGCCTCGTGGTCGCATCTTTGCGCTTCGCATCGTCGAGCTTGATCAATTCGAATTCAGCGCGCCCCGTTAGTCGTGCCTCGATTTCAATCCCGGTTGTTCCAGCGGCACCATCAATGAAAATGCGTGTCATACGGGTGCGATGCAATCGGCACGGACATAGCCCATGCCTTTGGCAGTGCGGACCCAGCCCCACCCAGCGCTCAGGTCGAAAAGATCAATCGTGGCACCAACAGAAAGCTCATCAACCTTATCGCTCGACTCAATAGGTTTTTTATAGACAATTGATGCTGAAATAGCTCGAGAAGCCGTCGCTTGTGCATAATGTGGTGCAAAAACGCGATCAGCAAGTTCCACATCAGCAAGGTCATTGCGCACGGCATAAATTGCTGGATCAAGCACTGCCGAGTGCCCCGAAAGCACGAAGCGCTTACGCAGCGGCGCTGCGGGGGCCGTCGTATCGTTGTCTGTCGGCAATGAGCCGCCCGAATTCGTCAAGAAAAACTGCCCCTTCGTCGGTCCGCGCAACAAACACATTGCGTCGGTCAGCTTCGTCGCGTTGACGGCGCAGATAGCCGAGAGACCCCAGTCTGTTCAAGGCGCGCGTGACGACTGGTTTTGAGACGCCTAATCCTTTGGCGATGCCGCGAACAGTGTGGGGCCCGGGCGTCAGATAAACAAGCATCATCAACGCCATCTGGCGATTGGTGAGATCGGGCTGACCAGATCGAACATAGTCGATCAGGGTCTGCATCCACTTTGAAAGTATCGGGTTGAGCATGGGATATGAACGCACCAACAACGAAGTGGTTGCGCGCCCTAAACGAAACGCGCCTGTAGCATAGCCCATACCGCGCGCAAACCGATCGCCTCGCCGCCTTTGGGTCGTCCCGGTTTTGCAGCAGGTTGCCAGGCAAAGGTGTCGAGGTGGAGCCACGGTGTTTCGGTCGAAACGAATTTTTGCAAAAAAAGAGCTGCTGTTATGGCACCAGCAAAGCCGCCGTCGGGTGCGTTATTGAGATCGGCAATGTCGGACTTGAGCATATCGTCGTATCCGCTGTGAAGCGGAAGTTGCCATAAAGGATCGCTGACGGCCTTAGCTGCCGACGTCAGATCGGCGACCAATGAAACATTGTTACCGAACATCGCCGGTAAATCGGGGC
>JAYTWA010000265.1:0-6322 GCA_043743675.1 Sphingomonadales bacterium | reverse complement strand
TCCACGGCCAACTCGGCACGTGGCGCGGGTGGGAACCGCAAGCACCCTGTTATCGATGCTATGTCGGCGATGCGCATGACAGCGATGATTGCGACAGTTGCGCGGAGGTCGGTGTACTGGGCGCAATGACCGGCATCATGGGAAGCTATGCCGCGCTGGAGGCAATCCGCTGCATTCACCCATTTGGCGATAGTCAAACCGGTCAACTGCATATTATCGATGGTCTCGCCCCCGCCATGCGCACCATCCGCATGCCCAAAGACCCCGCTTGCACCACTTGTGGCGCTTAACGGCTTATAAGGGAGTCTGGCTTATACGCCTGTTCAGGTGGGGAGACCAAAGATGAGCGGATTACAGGGCATTTCGATCAGCCTTGCAACTTACAAGGCGATTGAAGCACAACGCATTTCATTCAACGAAACGCATGATGTGATAATCCGTCGTGCGCTCGCCGAACGGACGTCACGCCGCCGAATGCCACATGAACGGCGTGAGTCTAAGGTGGCGTGTATCGGGCGCAAACGCGGCAACATGACGGTACAGATCGCGGGTCAATCTCGCGCTGTGCTCAACCTTAAAGATGCCTATTTGGTAATATTGTCAGCGCTTGTGCGACACAAGGCATCACTGTTCCAGCTGCTTTCAGTCGAAGGCACGTTGCAACGCCGCTGGATCGCGGCTTCGCCACATGCACTCTATATCACGTCACCTCATCTCGCCGACGACTTTGCACATGAAATAGCGCCAAATTGGTTCGTTGATACAAATGTGTCGCGCGGGCAGATCATATCCCGATTAACGACCGCCTGCACACTTGCGGGCTACAAATATGGTCGGGACGTCATGATCACCGAAGGTTAGGCTTTCGGTTTTTTCTTCGGCGCGGCCTTCTTCTTCGCCGGCGCCTTGCGAGCCTTTTTCTTCGCGGGTGCAGCGGCTGCACGATCATCGATCAACTGCACAGCTTCCTCAAGCGTTAACGCCTCGGGCTCCACCGATTTCGGCACCGTCGCGTTTGTTTCGCCATCCGTGACATAGGGACCATAACGCCCCGCCATCAGTTTGATTTCCACCTCGGTTCGCGGATGTTTTCCCAGGATTTTCAACGGGGCGGCCGCCGCACCCCTCGCTGGACGCCCGCCATTCGCCGCCGCTTCGGCTAGTTTGACGACCGCCGTATTCATGCCCGTTTCAAACACATCTGCGGTGGATGTCAGGCGCGCATATTTGCCCTCATGCGCAAGATACGGACCGTAACGTCCAATGCTCGCCGTGATTGGCTTTCCGCTTTCAGGATGCACGCCAATTTCGCGGGGCAGCGATAAGAGTTTCAGCGCCCAATCGAGATCCAACTCGCCGGGAATATCCTTGGGAATTGAAGCCATTTTGGCCTTTTCACCCTCGCCACGCGGCATTTCGACATACGGACCGAACCGTCCCGATTTGCGCGAAATATCGACGCCCGTTTCGGGATGCTGGCCCAGCACTTCGGGCCCTGTCGAGACCTCGCCGCCACCCTGTCCAAACTGCCGCGTATATTTGCATTCGGGATAATTCGAACATGCAACAAACGCCCCAAACTTGCCGCCGCGCAACGCCAAGCGCCCAGTGCCACAATTCGGGCATATCCTTGGATCGCTGCCATCCTCTTTTTCAGGAAACAGGAATGGACTAAGAAACACGTCCAGCTCCGCCGTCACTTCGGACGGTTTGGCTTCCATGACTTCGGCGGTTTTAGGCTTGAAATCGCGCCAGAAGGCTTCGAGCACGGACTGCCATCCGGCACGTCCGCCCGACACATCGTCGAGACTTTCTTCAAGTCCAGCGGTGTAGTCATAGCTGACATAGCGTTCGAAATAACGCTCCAGAAACGCGGTGACGAGCCGCCCGCTTTCACTCGGCGAAAAGCGGTTTTTGTCAGTGCTGACATAATCGCGGTCCTTCAACGTCTGAAGGATCGACGCATAAGTCGATGGCCGTCCGATCCCGAGCTCTTCCATTTTTTTAACCAAAGAGGCTTCGGAATAGCGCGGTGGCGGTTGGGTGAAATGCTGCTCAGCATTCACTGCTTTCTTCGCCGGATTGTCACCGGCGGACAAGCGGGGCAAGCGACTGTCTTCTTCGGCTGTGTCGTCGCGCCCCTCTTCATACATCGCGAGATAACCAGGGAAGAGCACAACTTGTCCCGTCGCACGCAAAGCATGTTGACCGCTGCCTTCGACCAGTTCGATGGAAGTGCGCTCCAGCCGTGCCGATGCCATCTGGCTTGCCATCGCGCGTTTGAAAATTAGATCATAAAGCCGGGCATGATCACCTGACCCTGCACGATCCTTACCGAAATCAACGGGGCGGATGGCTTCGTGCGCCTCCTGCGCATTCTTTGCTTTTGCTGTGTAATGGCGTGGTTTATCAGGAACATAGCTCGGATCATAACGCTTGGCGATGGCACCACGCGCTGCCGAAATGGCGCTGCCATCCATCTGCACCCCATCGGTCCGCATGTAGGTGATCGCACCGTCTTCGTAGAGCCCTTGCGCCAATCGCATCGTGTGACTTGCCGCGAATCCCAGCTTGCGCGCCGCTTCCTGTTGCAGAGTCGAGGTTGTAAACGGCGGCGGCGGATTGCGCATCAGTGGTTTTGTTTCGACGTCCTGAACAATGAAACGCCCGCTTTCGACCGCAGCTTTCGCGGCCATCGCATCGCTTTCATTGCCGATGGTCAGGCGATCAATCTTGTCGCCTTTCCAACGGACGAGGCGCCCGAGGAACGCTGTGCCATCATGTTCCAAATCGGCGACAACCGACCAATATTCCTGCGCGCGAAACGCTTCGATCTCACCCTCACGATCAACGATCATTCGCAGCGTAACCGATTGAACGCGGCCCGCGGACTTCGCGCCGGGCAGTTTGCGCCACAGCACTGGGGACAGCGTAAAACCAACCAGATAGTCCAATGCCCTTCGCGCGCGATAGGCATCAATCAAATCTTCATCGAGCGCACGCGGGGCGGCCATGGCTTCCAGCACGGCCGTTTTGGTAATTGCGTTAAACGTCACGCGGTCAACCAATTTTGGCAGGACTTTTTTCTTCGCCAACACTTCGCGGACGTGCCACGAAATCGCTTCCCCCTCGCGATCAGGGTCGGTCGCCAGCACCAGCCGGTCTGCGCCCTTGGCCAGATCCGTGATTGCTTTCAGCTGTTTCGCTTTGTCCGCGTAATTTTCCCATTCCATCGCGAAGCCCTCATCGGGGTTCACTGAACCATCCTTGGGCGGGAGATCACGGACATGGCCATAGGACGCGAGGACGCGGAAGTCCTTGCCCAGATAGCCTTCAATCGTTTTTGCCTTGGCCGGCGATTCAACAATGACGAGTTGCATGAGGTGTAAATGCGTCCCTTACGTGTGCGTGCGATGGTGGCGAGGTCGTTTGGGATGCGTCAAGTGGTCTATTCAAAGACGCTGCGCAAGTCCGGGACGCTTTGTTCAATGGTGCGATAAACTGCGACACTGCTGACTGTACCCAGATTGGTGACGCCATAAGTGAAAAGATTGACGAGCAGCGCCATCGAAAGCGACATCGGTTCCCGATCAAAAGCACCGGCATAAAAGAGCGCAGCCATCGGAACGACAAGCATTGTGAGCAGCCCGAGAAACAGGCCAAGAATTGTCGCCAAGTGCGGCGCGGTCAGCCGCCAGCTCTCACGCATCGCATCTCTAAACCCCAAGTCGCGCTCAAGCGCTACCGGCACCGCAACCCACCAGCGCAGCAACAGAAAAACACCCGGGATAACCGCGAACAGTCCACCGAGTAGGATGCCAGCACCTGATATGAGCCCAATACCGAACACGCGCCCGAATTGCAGGCGGATTGCGGCCTGTGCGGTTTCGTTTAATCCCACGCGCAACGCCGCCGTGGCAATCAATGTTTGGGCAAATACGCCAAGGATCGTGAGCGGCAAAATGGCGGCGTCGGCATAACGCGCCACGTCGGTTGCCGTCGCGACACCGATCAACCCCGCGACACAACCGAAGAAAATGCCCTTAATCCGGTCAGCCAGAACAAAAGTTTCGTTCCACATGAATGCTTTGCCTTGTTACGCCGCCGACCGAAGGGGTGATATTTACGTTCTGCCGACGCATCGGTTATAGTCAATACTTGTCGGACGGGGGACTTTGCCGGTTTTAGATGAGATCGAGCCACCGATTACGCCAAGTGCGATGGTTTTCATAAGCTATGCGCGCGCAGATCGTTCGCGTGTTGCGCCATTGGCGGCGGCACTTTCTGCGCAAGGTTTTGATGTGTGGTGGGACGCGCTGATCGAGGGCGGCGCGGGCTTTGCCAAAATGATCGAAGCAAAGCTGAACGCGGCTGATGCCGTAATCGTCGTCTGGTCGGCGACATCAGTTGAATCGGATTGGGTCCGCGATGAAGCCGCCCATGCACGTGACCGCAAACGATTGGTGCCCGTTTCACTCGACGGGACCGAGCCGCCTTTGGGGTTTCGCCAATATCACACGGTTGACCTGTCAAAGTGGCGTGGCCGTCCCGATGCGTCGGAAATAGCGGGTATCGTCGCAGGCATTTCGGGAACTGGTTTGGCGGCACCAGCTGTGGTCAAAGCAACAGCGCGCCGATTTTCGCGGCGAACGGCATTGGCGACAGGCGGCGGCGCACTAGCGGCGGTTGCAGGCGGACTGGTCGTCTTCAATCCGTTTGGCGGCGGATCGGTTGCGAACAGCGTTGCCGTCCTCCCCTTCGCCAATATGAGCGGTGACAAGGAGCAAATCTATTTCTCCGACGGGCTGTCCGAAGAAATCCGGTCCGCGCTCGCCCGCAATCCAGCGTTGAAAGTCGCCGCACCGACATCGGCCAATACCTTCCGTGATCGCGCCGCCGACGCCAAAGTCATTGGCAGCAAACTTGGCGTCGCCTTCCTTCTCGAAGGCAGCGTCCGCCGCGCTGGCGATGTTGTCCGCATCGCAGCCGAATTGGTCGATGCCAAAACCGGTTTCAGCAAATGGTCGCAAAGTTTCGACAGGCAGCTGACCGATGTGTTCGCGGTGCAAAGCGAGATTGCTGCGGTGGTCGCCGATGCTCTGGCGGTGCGCGTGGCGGCGGCGAAACAGACTGTCGGGGGCACGACTAATGTCGCGGCCTATGATGCGTTTTTGAAAGGGCGCGCGCTGTTCAATTCTGACGGTGGCGAGGAGACTGACCGTGCCGCTCTGGCGCAATTTGATGCGGCGATTGCGGCGGACTCGAAATATGCGGCGGCCTATGCGGCGAGGTCACGGTCGCTAGCGACGATTGCCAACCAATATGCAAAAGCGATTGAACTAAAATCGTTGAATCAAGATGTGCTTGCGACGGCGCAGACTGCGGTCGAACTTGCTCCCGACCTTGCATCGGCTCAGCTTGCGTTGGGCCAAGCATATTTCACAGGACAGTTGGACATTCCAGATGCACGCGGCCCGTTCGAGCGCGCCGGTCAACTTGGGGCAGGCGATGCGGATATACTTGTCCTATATGCGTTTTTCGTCGCCTGTTCCGCGAATGCAGATGACGCGATCAAGGCTGTCAAACGTGCAATCGAATTGGACCGCCTGAACCCGCGCGCATTTCGATCCGGAGGACTCATTCACTATCTAGCGCGCCGTTACTCAGAAGCGACCCCGCTTTCTCGGCAGGCGCTTCAACTCAATCCGAAAATTCGCAATTCGAACGGTCACATAGGAAACAGCTTGTTTATGACGGGCAAAATTGACGAGGCGCGAGCGGCTTTTTCAAGCGAGCAGAGTCCACTTCTGAGGTTGCCGGGCTTAGCGATAACAGAACAAAAACTGGGCAACGAGCGGTCGGCACAAGTCGCATTGAATCAACTCAACACTGACTTCGGCGAAAGCGCGCTCTATCAGAAAGCTCAG
The DNA here is from genome assembly GCA_043743675.1 of Sphingomonadales bacterium. GTDB lineage: Bacteria > Pseudomonadota > Alphaproteobacteria > Sphingomonadales > Sphingomonadaceae > Sphingomonas_O. The sequence goes on along the minus strand of JAYTWA010000265.1, from coordinate 395 downwards.
ATACTGGCACAGTGGGGCGCACGAAATGAAACCTTCGCTACTCTTGATCGCGCACGTGTTGTCGGTGACTCTGGGTTGTTGTTGGCTCGTGTCGATCCATTGCTCGATCCGATACGAAGCGACGCTCGATTCGGGCAGTTGTTAAAAGCGCAAAGACTGGTCTAACCTGTGGTAACAATGATGGGGGAACGTAAAATGTCGATCACCAAATCTGCTACCATAGTCGTTTTGGCAACTGTCGCGATTGCCGGTTGCCAGAAGGCACCATCAACGGTTGTGCCGACAAATACGGTCGAGGCCGACCTATCTGAAAATATTATTATCCCAGTTGAAAATGTCGTTGAAGCGAACAGCACTGAAGAACGTGGCAACCCTGACGCCCGTGGGAACCCAGA
>JAYTWA010000264.1:0-3341 GCA_043743675.1 Sphingomonadales bacterium | reverse complement strand
GCATGGCGACACAGACCGAGGCGGGTCTGATGGTCCCTGTTATCCGAGATGCGCAAAGCATGAACGTGTGGCAGTTGGCGCGTGAGATTACCCGCCTCGCCGACGCCGCGCGGATGGGCAAAGCTAAGTCGGAGGAATTGTCGGGCAGCACACTAACAATCACATCGCTCGGACCCTTGGGCGGAATCGCGACAACCCCCGTCATCAACCGCCCCGAAGTCGCAATCATCGGCCCCAACAAGATCGTTGAGCGCCCCGTTTTCCGCGGCGACGACATCATCCGCGCCAAGCTCATGAACCTGTCAATCAGCTGTGACCACCGCGTTGTCGATGGGCATGACGCCGCCAGTTTCGTGCAGGAGCTCAAGCACTTCCTCGAAACGCCAGTGCTGCTCTTCGCCAATTAACGCGCCCGCATCACCAACACGGACCACTCGCCCGGGCCTTTACTGATCAGCCGCATCCCCTGTCGCTTGTAAGCGCGCGCCACGGCTGCCGCCTGCGTGTCGAGCAAACCTGCAAGAAGCAGCGTGCCGCCCCGTGCAACGCTCGCCGCTATCATCGGTGCCATGTCGATCAACGGTTGGGCAAGGATGTTCGCAATAACCAGATCATAGGGTGCGTATGCAACCAGATCACGGTGCGCCAAGCCGTCCGCCACGACCAACTGCAACCCACGCACCCTATTTAGCACCGCATTATCGCGCACAACATCAATCGAAATCGGATCAATATCGCTCGCGATCGCTTTCGCCAGTGGCCACAGGCGCATTGCCGCAAACGCCAGCAACCCCGTTCCCGTGCCGACGTCGAGGATGTTGCGATAGACTTTGCCCTGCCGCTTCAGCGCATCGAGCGCGACAAGGCAGCCAAACGTAGTCGCATGTTGTCCCGTCCCGAACGCGAGGCCAGCCGGAATTACGAAATCGACAGTCCCTTGCATGGCAGGGTGATCCGGCGTGCGGACATAGAATCGCCCCGCGCGCAGCGGCTCCAGCCCCTCCTGACTCATTGTCACCCAATCCTCGGGCGGCAAGGGTTTGGCGCGCGGTTCCTTTTCACGCGCACTTGGCACCAGCCGCGCCACCATTTGCAGCACATCGCGCGATGGTTTCCCCTCGAAATAGGCATCCAGCTGCCAACGGTCAGGCTGATCCGGATCGGGTTCGCATACTGTCAGAACCGTGTTTTCAATGTCGGCATCCTGAACGGCTTTTGCCTCGGCGCGTGTGCATGGCAATGTTAGTTTCCAGCTTTCAGTCATTGCGCGCGCTCCTTGGTCAGCCTGTCGTCAAGCCGCTTGCGCATCGCAGTCACTAATCGGTGACACCCCGTGCCGTCGATCAGCGGTGCCTTGCCGCTCAACCGCTCAAACAAATTGCTAACCCCCGGATGTGGGGTGATCAGCACATCGCACTTAAGTGCCGCCACCCGATCAAATGTCTCAAGAAAAGGTTCAACACGTTCGGGATGGTCAGTAAAACGATAGGCGTCGGCCGAAACGGCGGAGAGGCTGTCGATATAGGCAACGTTCAAGCATTTGCTGCCCTCGCAGCTTTGCCATGTCCAGCTTGTTCCCCCGCTTGTGTGCCCGGGGGTAAAGTGCGGCGTGAGCGACAAAATGCGCGTCGGTACGCCCGTGATGATCATGTCCGGTTCCGGATCGAAAGCCACTATACTATCCACGGTCACCGGGCGCATATCAGCGATAATGCCAAATTGCGGATCTGTCGCATCGGTCTTGCCACTTTCGACGACCGATCGCGCGGCAACACTTAAAAGCAATTTCGCGCCGGTTGCGGCTTTGAGTGCCGCGAACCCGCCCATGTGATCGATATGCTCGTGGCTGCCGACGATGTACCGGATGTCGCGCGGATTAAAACCAAGTGCGCGAATATTGGCGAGGATCGATGGCACGGCCTCATCGGTTGCGCCATCTATCAGCACATGGCCTGTTGGCGACGTGACGAGCAAAACCGTGATCCCGCAAGTCCCCACATAATAAGTGTTGCCGTAAATGCGGGCGGGCGGGGCGGCATCGCTCCAACCATCGCGGCCCGCACATGATGTCACCAATGCCGCACCCTGCGTCGTCGCATCGTTTTGCACTGTCACGCTTTGCTTAACCGGCGCGCATGCCGCCAGTGCCAGTACGGTCGCAATTATCTGCAATTTACCGAACATAGCTTGCGCCATTCACATCCAGCACTGCACCCGTCATCGACGGCGGCGCCTGAAGCGCACAGAAGGCCGCAATCTCAGCCACTTCTTCAGGATCAGCCACTTTCCCCAATGGGATTTCCGCCAGCAACTTATCCCCGCCGCGGCTACTCAAATAATCCTCGGCCATCCCCGTCATCGTGAAGCCAGGACAGATCGCAAAGGCGTAAATCCCTTGTGCCGCGTAAGCGCGCGCGATGGTTTTTGTCATGGCGACCATGCCTGCTTTCGACGCCGCATAATGCCAGTGTGCCGGGCTGTCCCCCCGATGCGCGGCGCGGCTGGCAATGTTGACAATCCGACCGCCGCCAGTTTCCTGAAAATGCATGACAGCAAAGCGGCAGAGTTCGGCACTCGCCGTCAGGTTGATCTGCATCGTCCGATTCCAAGATGCGACCCAATCCTTATCAGGCAAATCAATAGGTGCCGCGTCGAACACGCCCGCATTGTTAATCAAAACATCGATCTGGCCATCGAACATATCGATTGCCTGATTCCAGAGCCGTTTTGGCGAAGCCGGGTCTGCAAGATCAAATCGATTACTGCCAAGCGCCCACAACTTGACATCGTCACGGTCAAGCCGTTGCGCGATTGCTTTGCCAATGCCGCGTGTGCCGCCAGTGAGAACAATGTTGGTCATGCGACACGCCTAATGCGCCGCGCGCGATTACGCTACGAGTTTGACATAATCCCCGGCGGCATCCTGCAACCGCGCTAGTTTTCGATTGACGCTATCGAAACCGTTTTCAAGGTTGTCGATCTCGGTGGCTACTTCTTCGGTATCTTCGCGAATAGCCGCAATCGTTGTTGACATTGTATCGGCGGCAAGCGCTGTTTCATCAACAGCGGCAGTGATCATCGTCACCGTCTGCGCTTGGATTTCCATCGCTTGGCGTATGCGATGAGCGCTCGCCTGCACCTCCGCCACCGTATCGCGGATCGATCCATTGCTTTCGACCGCAGATTTGGTCGCGGACTGGATCGCCGCAATCTTCGCAGCAATGTCATCCGTCGCGCGCGCCGTTTGATTGGCGAGGCTTTTCACTTCCTGTGCGACAACGGCAAAACCCCGTCCCGCGTCGCCTGCCCGCGCCGCCTCAATCGTTGCATTCAGCGCAAGC
>JAYTWA010000263.1:0-5517 GCA_043743675.1 Sphingomonadales bacterium | reverse complement strand
GCCACCAATTCCCCCTCCCCCCTGTGGGGAGGGCGACTCGGCATCAGCCGAGCGGGGTGGGGGCGTGCGACGTCGGTCGCACCAGAAACTTGGACTGATGCTTATGCGGGAACGATCTTTTCAGCCGCAGACGCGGCTGGCCCTCCCCACAAGGGGGAGGGAGAATTGATGAAGCGACTGGCTCTCAAATCAGGGACAACAGAACGCGCACGTAAATTGCGCCGTGAGATGACGCCTCAGGAACGCATTCTTTGGCACGCACTCAAGCAAGCCTTTCCCGACACTCATTTCCGCAAGCAAGTCCCGCTTGGTTCCTATTTCGCCGACTTTGCCTGCCATGCCTCGAAACTCGTTATCGAACTTGACGGCAGCCAACACGCTGACGCTGTTCCCTACGATGCCGCGCGTACTGCTTTCCTCGATAATGAAGGCTACACTGTCATTCGATTCTGGAACAACGACGTCACAACCAATCTCGATGGTGTCCTGGCCGCCATTACCTAACAACTCACCCCATCAAACTAAAGGCGTAACCCATGTCCCTCACCGAAGCCCGCACCCAGTATAAGCCCTTTGAATACCCCTGGGCCTATGATTTCTGGAAACGCCAGCAGCAGATCCACTGGATGCCCGAGGAAGTGCCTTTGGGCGAGGATTGCCGCGATTGGGCGCAAAAGCTCACCGATCATGAGCGCAACCTGCTCACGCAGATTTTCCGTTTCTTCACGCAAGCCGATGTCGAGGTGCAGAATTGCTACCACGAACATTATGGCCGCGTGTTCAAACCGACCGAGATCAAGATGATGCTCGCCGCGTTTTCGAACATGGAAACCGTCCACATCGCGGCGTATTCGCATTTGCTCGACACCATCGGCATGCCCGAAAGCGAATATGGCATGTTCCTCCAATATGAGGAGATGAAGGCGAAGCACGATTATCTCCACACATTCGGCGTCGACAGCGACGAGGATATTGCCCGCACGCTCGCGATGTTCGGCGGCTTTACCGAAGGGCTGCAATTGTTCGCGTCGTTCGCGATGCTGATGAACTTCCCGCGCTTCAACAAGATGAAGGGCATGGGGCAGATTGTTACGTGGTCGATCCGCGATGAAAGCCTGCACTGCGAGGGGATTACCCGTCTGTTCCACGCTTTCACTAAAGAGCGTGATTGCCTGACCAAGGCAGTGAAGGACGACATTCTTGATTGCTGTCAGACGACGGTGCGCTTGGAAGATGCGTTCATCGACCTTGCGTTTGCTGACGGCCCCGTTTCGGGCATGACGGCGAAGGACATCAAGAAATATGTCCGCTTCATTGCCGATTGGCGGCTCGATCAGCTGGGCTTCAAGCCGATGTTCATGGTCGAGGAACACCCCCTGCCATGGCTCGCCCCGCTGCTCAACGGCGTCGAACACGCCAACTTCTTCGAAACCCGCGCGACCGAATATTCGAAAGCAGCGACACGGGGGAACTGGAACGAAGTGTGGGATTCGTTTGATCGGCGTGGAAAGGCGAAGGCTGGACCGGCGGCGAATGAGGATGACGGCGCGGGTGAAGTGGATATGTTTGGTAGTGTGGCGGCGGAGTAGCAATGATTGTTGCGCGACCCACCCCCTCACAAAAACGGTGGGTCTGCAATCTGTGTGCGTGCTTCATTTAATAAGCGTCCCCACGTTGCGCTGAGGTCATTGAAATAAGGGTCTTCTACTTCAATCCGTCGCTGAACACTGGATTGCTTGGGATTGGTCGGCACCACGATCAAATCGAGCGGCAATCCGACGGACAGGTTTGACCGGATCGTCGAATCAAACGAAATCAGCGCGACTTTGACTGCCTCATCCAGCGGCGATTCCCACGTCAGCGCGCGGTCGAGGATTGGCTTGCCATATTTGAGTTCGCCAATTTGTAGGAAAGGCGCATCGGGCTGACACTCGATGAAGTTACCCTCAGCATAGATTTGGTAAAGCGTCAGGGGTTCGTCGCCAATGCGGCCACCGAGCAGGATAGAAGCTGACGCATTGATTGTCGTGCCCTGCAATGTTGCGCCAATGGCGCGCTTTGCATTTGACAGGGCTTCGCCGACCAATTGAGCTGCTTGAAACATCGTTTTCGCATCACACAGCGGGCGCGGCGGGTCGCCGGGCACCCCCTCTTCGATCATCGACAGGGCTGATTGCGTGACCGACAGACTCCCTGCGCTGGCGGCAACAATCAGGCGGTCCCGGTCGTCAGCAAGCATGTGCAGTTTTTTGAAGATCGAGATATTGTCGATTCCCGCGTTGGTCCGCGTGTCGGCAATCATCACCAGCCCGGCTTCGAGCAGCATCCCCATGCAATAGGTCATTATTGTTCCTGTTCGACACGGACGCCGACGTCGAGTTCTTCGATCCCGCCGCCGCGCCGCGTGCCTGATACCGGCGCAACATCCGATCCGTCGAGTCCCACGGCGACACGCACATAGCTTTCGTCGGGGCACGCGCCGGAGCAAGGATCCAGCCCAACCCAGCCCACGCGCTTCAGATGAATTTCGGCCCAGTAATGCGCTGTCTGACGAACGCCACTGTCGGGTCCGTGGAGCGAATGCCCCGCCACGATCCGTGCGGGAAAACCGCGCGCACGGGCAACGGCAACAAGCAAATGCGCGGCATCGCGGACGGAACCACTGCCGCTTTCGAGGACTTGCGCGGGCATTCGTCCCGCTGTTCCGCGGCCACCAATGATCTTGATTGCACCGCCGACCAGAGCATTGAGCGCGTGTGCCTGTTCCAGACTGTCCGAGCTGCCAATGCTGCGGGCGAGCGCCATGATGCTGTCGTCCACGGCGGTTTGCGGCGTCGTTCGCGTGTAAAACAGCGGCGGCAGTGTTTCCGTAAAGCCATCGACGACACCCGCCATGTCATCGGTCAGGACTTGCCCGCGTACGGTCAGTGCGATTTCGGAAATGGGACCATCAACGTAAAGCATCGTCGTCGCATTGCCATATCCGTCGTGCCCGGTGCGCAGCCGCGCGTCGCAATCGACGTCGATCCGCCAGTCGATCACGGTCTGCGCGCTGTAGTCCGTCGGCGTGACGCGCAGCAGCTGCACCACGCGCGCCTGTGGCTGGCTGAAGCGGTAGACCGTATGATGATCAATCGAGAGACGCATCAGATGAACCGGAACTGGCGTGATATGGCGGCGTTAAGTGCTGCATTCTCTGCCAGAAATTCTTCAAGATATTGATGCAGGCCACGCTTCATGACAGCCGAGATTTTGGTGTCGCCCAAGCGCGCATGACGGAGACGTGCCAAGCGGTCCGCCTCGCCCTGAAAGCCGGTTTGTTTGCCCAGCGCATTCAAGTGCAGCACCACTTCCTCGGCACTGGCGGCAAGCGAACGCGGGAGTTCACGGCGGAGCATCAGCAATTCTGTTACCAGCGCGGGTTTCAACCCCTCGCGATAGAGCCAGCGATAGGCATTCACGGCGGATACGGTTTGCAGGATTGTCGTCCACTGGTCGCGGTCCACGGTGCCGCCGACGCGTTCGCCTTCGGGCAGCAAAATGTGATATTTTACGTCCAGCAGCCGCGCCGTGTTGTCCGCCCGCTCGATGGTCGCGCCCAGCCGGATGAACCAGCTTGCCGGATTGCGCAGCATCCGCCCGATCGCGCCTTCGAACCCGCGCGTTTCGGCCTGCGCTTCGTCGACAAGGCTTAACGTCGCTTCGGTATTGCCCGGACTGGTGCGGTTCTGGAACAGGAGCCATGCACGGTTCATGGTCTGCCACGCCTCTCGGCTTAAGGCGGTGCGAACCGCTTTGGCATTGTCACGCGCGCGGTCGAGGCAGGCGACGACCGAACCGGCATGATCGGTCGATAGCGTCAGGAAGCGAGCAACATTGCGCGGGGTGAGCTTTTCGCCGGTCTTGGCAAAGGCCTTGTTGGCTTCAATGACCGACAGCGCGCTTTCCCATGCCGCCTCGCCCGCAGGTCGCGATGACATGGCATCGAGGCGGACGGTCGCCTCGACAAGCCGCGCGGTGAATTCGGCGCGCTCGACATAGCGACCGAGCCAGTAGAGTGCAGAGGCAGTGCGGGAGAGCATCAGCCTTCGCCCTCATTAGCAAGCACGAAGCTGTCCTTGGTGCCGCCCCCCTGGCTCGAATTAACGACAAGCGACCCTTGCTTCAGCGCCACCCTTGTTAGGCCGCCGGGAACGATCTTGACGCCATTTGTGCCCGTCAGAACAAACGGCCGGAAATCGACATGGCGCGGGGCAATGCCTTCGTCACACAACGTTGGCACGGTCGACAGCGCCAGAGTGGGCTGAGCAATATAGCGCTCGGGGGTGGCGATCAGCGCGGCACGGAAATCCTCGATCTCCTTTTTGCTCGCCGTTGGCCCGACGAGCATTCCATAACCGCCCGATCCGTCCACCAGTTTCACGACCAGTTCGGGCAGATGTTCGAGCACATATTTCAGCGCATGTTTCTCGCGGCACCGCCATGTCTCAACAATTGGCAGCAGTGGCTCGGCTCCCGAATAGTACCGCACAATGTCCGGCATATAACTGTAAATTGCCTTGTCATCGGCAATCCCCGTGCCCGGCGCATTGATGATCGCAACATGGCCAGCACGATAGGCGGCGATGAGGCCGGGTATGCCGAGCATTGAATCGGGCCGGAACACCAGTGGATCAATGAAATCATCGTCCACCCGCCGATAAATCACATCGACCCGGACCCGCCCCGTGATCGTCCGCATCCAGACAAAATCATCATCAACCTCAAGGTCAACAGCCTCGACCAGCTCGATACCCAAGCTGTCGGCCAGAAAGCTATGTTCATAATAAGCCGAGTTGAACCGCCCCGGCGTCAGGATCACGCAAACCGGATCGGTTCCCGCGCCAAGAGGTGCAACCGACCGCATCGTTGCAAGCAGCATGTCGCCATAGCTGTCCACGGGCAGGACATGATATTGCCGGAACAGTTCGGGACATAGCCGGATCATCGCCTCGCGGTTTTCGAGCATGTAGCTGACCCCCGAAGGCGTTCGCGCATTATCTTCCAGCACGTAAAAATCATCGGGTCCGGTTCGCACCAGATCAATGCCGCAAATGTGCGACCAGATATTATGCGGCGGCGCGGAGCCGACGATTTCAGGGCGGAATTGTGGATTGGTCAGGATGATCTCGGCAGGCAGGATGCCGTCATCGAGGATTTTCCGTGCACCATATATATCCGTCAGAAATGCGTTGATTGCCTCAACGCGCTGGATCAGTCCCGCTGAAAGCCGCGACCATTCGGAGGCGGTGAAGATGCGCGGCACGATGTCGAACGGGATGATGCGTTCCGCCGCATCATCGTCGCCGTAAACCGCAAATGTGATGCCCAATTGGCGAAATGTCGCTTCGGCGGACGCCTGCCGCCGCGCCAGTTCAGATTGTGGGGTATCCGCCATCCAGCGCCCGAGTTCGGCAAAGCACCCGCGCGCCTGCCGGTCGCGGCTATTCCCCCAAATTTCATCAAAGACTTTTTTTG
>JAYTWA010000262.1:0-12768 GCA_043743675.1 Sphingomonadales bacterium | reverse complement strand
AGCAGGCTTTCGAGCCCGGCCAACAATCCAGCGGGTCCGCCCGTCTGTGCATTGATGAAGGCGCGCGTATCCTTGCCGTAACGAATGTCACGTCCCGTTGTCAGTTTTTCATCACCATAAAATGCACCGACCAGCCAGCTGAATGGGCCATCGCCGGTCGAAGCAAGGCGGATTTCCTGGGTGAAGAAATCACTGGTGCTGCCGCTCGACAGGTTTGAAATATCGGCACCGCTGAAATCAACGTCCAGCGTCGTCTGATTCACTTGATTGCGATAGGCGGTGATCGACGTCAGCTTGGCAAAACCCAGATTCCAGTCAATCTGACCAGACAACCCTTTGCCAACCACGCGATTCGTGGGATCAGTATTGTAGGTAACCTGTCGTTTGAAGAAGTCAGCAGGTTGCGAGATGCGTCCAAGTGTGCCGATGAGAAGTGTCGCCGGACCATTGAAAACGGTCGAGGCCGTGCAGCACACTTCCTTGATGACGTTGTAATCGCCGATGAGACGCACCGAGAAATCCGCCGACGGTTCAAACAATATGTCACCGCGAATTGACCAGCGGTTACGGTCGTTGACTTCATTCTTGGTCGTCAAGTTGGTTGAATAACCCTGACGGCTGTTCACGCTGCCTGAGAGGCGAACAGCAATCGTCTCACCCAGCGGTCCTGTGATCGTCGCTTTTGGATTGATATTGCCATAATTGCCGAGGGTGATTTCTGCTTTCGCACCAAAATCAAACTGCGGCTTCTTCGTGATGATGCTGATCGCACCCGCTGACACATTCTTGCCGAACAGCGTCGATTGCGGCCCGCGCAGCACTTCGATGCGCTCGATTTCGGGCAGATCATCAAGGGCGGCTGCCGAACGCGAGCGATAGACACCGTCGATGAATACCCCGACCGAGCTTTCAATGCCATCGTTACCATTGCCGTTGCCGAAGCCGCGGATAATGAAGTTGACTTGTCCCGCACTCTGAAACTGCGAGACTTTAAGCGAAGGGACAACTGATTGCAGATCAAGCAAATCGCGGACTTGGGCTTTTTCAATCGTGTCCTGTCCGGTAACCGACACCGAGATCGGCACGTCCTGAAGTGTCTGCTCGCGTTTCGTGGCGGTTACGATGATTTCGTCAGCATCGGCGACCTCGGTTTCAGGCGCTTGCGGTGCGACTTGTGCATAAGCGGGATGGGCCATCGAAACTGCGAGCAGCGACGTGCCGATAAAGTGAATTTTACGCATGGTTGGCTCCCCTAGATTAATGCCGCGCTTTGCGGCGAATAGCGCTTACCGCGCCGGTTACTGCCTATGTGCGTCCGCTTTACGCGAGCGTCAATGAAAGAATCGGCTAAAATCCGCCAAGTTTCAAACTGCTACCTATTGCGCACTGCACCATATCGGCTTGCCGTAGCGGCAAGTTTCGGATGTCCAATTTATTTGACGGTTTTTAGTTGCAACGGAACGCAGTGGGCGTAGGGCAAAGTCATGGCCGATCATCATCATTCAATCGAACCTTCGCCCGAAAAACAAAAGCTGGCTGTGCCGCAAGACGTGCAGGACGCTGTGCGGACAATATTGCGCTGGGCCGGGGACGATCCAGATCGCGAAGGATTGCTCGATACGCCGGCCCGGGTCGGACGGGCGTGGCGCGAATATTGCGAGGGTTATGCCGAGGATCCCGGTTATCACCTGTCGCGGACATTTCAGGAAGTCGGCGGGTACAATGAGCTGGTGTTGCTGAAAGATATTCCGTTCCAGTCGCACTGCGAACATCATATGGCGCCCATCGTTGGCAAGGCGTCAATTGCTTATATGCCCAAGGATCGCGTGGTCGGCATTTCAAAACTGGCGCGCGTGCTCAACGGCTATTCACGGCGCTTGCAGGTTCAGGAACGGCTCACTGCCGAAGTTGCTAACTGCATCTGGGATAATCTGCATCCGCAGGGCGTGGCAGTTGTGATCGAAGCGCAGCATGGCTGCATGACTGGCCGCGGCGTCCGCACGCATGGTGTTGGCATGACGACAAGCCGGCTGATGGGATGTTTTCTGGACGACCACCGCAGCCGGAAAGAAGTATTGGGGCTGATGGGGTATTGATGACGGCGGGACTGCGTTCTTTGATGCGCATCAGTTTGCCGCACTAGGCAGTCGAACCACCGGCACATGAACCCCTTCGTCACCTGTGTTCATGTATTAGAAAGGTTAAGTCGAACACGCACACATCACGGGGGCAGCTTTAGGGAGTAGCCCAATGCGTGCCAGATCAAAAATAGAGATTAACAGGGTGGCCAGAAACAGCGCTAAAAGCGGTGGTTTCCTCGCCATTATCACACTGCTCACAATGTCAATGTCGGCCAGCGTTGCTGCGCAACAGCAGGAGCCAGCAGACCCGACAATCATCGTCAAGGGCACCCCTGCGCCGGAGCAACCGGCCATGCCGAGTGCTGCCGTGTCGGTAATCAAAGGGCCTGATATAAAAGGCATTATTTCCGCGCGCACGGATGACAAGATGAAAGTGACTGCCGTAGACGGCACCAGCACTATCATTGCGATTACGGATGCGACGAAGATTAAAAACGCGGGCCTTTTTGGCGGTGGCGCCAAACTTGCGCCGGATGCCCTGCTCAACGGTCTGCCCGTTGACGTTAAAACGATGCAGGCTAGCGGTGAGCTGGTGGCGAGCCAGATCAGCTTTCGGAAAAATGATATGAAAACCGCGTCCATGATCCGCAACGGCACGGCTCAGCAATTTGAGGAGCAAACTGCGGCGACGACTGCACTGCGCGGTCGCATGGGTGACATCGACAAATATAATGTGAAAAATACGACCAATGTCTACTTCGACACGGGAAAGGCCGTCCTTTCAGAGCAGGCTAAAGCTGAACTATGCAACACCGCGACGCAAGCCCTGACAACGGACAATGCGCTTATGCTTGTCGTGGGTTACACCGATTCTGTCGGCAGCCAGGATTATAATCAGCAGCTAAGTGAAAAGCGCGCCGGTCGCGTTATTAACTATCTTCAGCAGGCATGTCGCTGGCAACCCTATCGCATGCTGACGCCCACTGGGATGGCTGAGGCAGACCCGGCGGCGGATAATAACACCACGGACGGCAAAGCGCAGAACCGTCGTGTTTCGGTGAACATTCTCGTCAGCAAAAGTGTCGACGGCCTTTAGAGATGTGCGGGGTGTCTTTGGGCACCCCACGGCTTGCCGCGTCAACAAAAAACCCGGCAGCTTTCGCCACCGGGTTTTTTGAACCTAACTTATACAATCGAAAGCAGTTCAGCTTTCAGTTGGCGCATCCGCCACAATCGGCGCATCGACAGCGATTTCGCCCGGTTCTGCGTTCGGATCATAAGCCTCGGTAAACCCGGCCTCGTCCTTTTCAAACATCGATGCCATGACGTCGACGCCTTGTGTTTGCAGTTCGGCTTCTTCGGGGCTGCGCGCCACGTTGACCTTGATTGTCACTGCGACTTCGGGGTGTAGCTGGACGCGCACGTCATACAGGCCAATCGCTTTGATCGGCTTGTTCAGCACAACCTGCGTTTTCTGGACCTGCATGCCGTCAACGTCGAGCGCTTCGACGATGTCACGCACTGCAACTGAGCCGTAAAGCTGCCCGGTGTTAGAAGCCTGGCGGATCAGAGTCACTGACTTGCCGTCAATGTCCGAAGAGCGCTTTTCAGCTTCACCACGACGATTGTCGTTGTCGGCGACGATCTTGGCTTTGTTGGCTTCGAACAATTTTAGGTTAGCCGCGTTCGAGCGCAGCGCCTTTTTGTTCGGGAGCAGGAAATTGCGCGCAAAACCATTTTTCACGGTGACAACATCACCAATGACACCGAGCTTTTCAACGCGTTCGAGGAGGATCACTTCCATATTACTGGCCTCACTTCACAATATAGGGGAGGAGGCCGATGTGCCGGGCACGCTTGATCGCTTGCGCGAGTTCGCGTTGCTTGGGCGCACTAACGGCGGTGATGCGGCTGGGGACGATCTTGCCGCGTTCAGAGACAAAACCCTGAAGCAGGCGGACATCCTTATAGTCGATCTGTGGCGCGTCTTTTGCTGCGAAAGGGCAGCTTTTGCGGCGGCGGAAAAATGGGCGAGCCATATCTATAGTTCCTTAAAAGGCTTCGCGGTCGTCGCGGTCACGGCGCGGGCGTTCGCCACGTTCCGAGCGCTCACGATCACGCGTTTCGTTGCGGCGCATCATTGCCGAAGGACCGTCTTCATGACCGTCCACGCGGAGAGTCATGTAACGGATCACGTCTTCACTGATCTGCGTCTGGCGTTCGAGTTCGAGGCAGACGTTGGTCGGCGCGTCGAATTCGATCATGACGTAATGCGCTTTGCGGTTTTTCGCGATGCGATATGCCAGCGAGCGCAAGCCCCATGCTTCAGTTTTGACGATCCGGCCGCCATTGTCCGTAATAATTTTGCTTGCGGTTTCCATGAGCGCATCAACCTGAGCCTGAGCCAGATCCTGACGCGCGAGAAACACATGCTCGTAAAGAGCCATGCTTGTTCGTCCTTCCATGCCGATCGCTGACGCCGCCCCATGCGAACGCCCCTCCGACTTTCTTGAAACTTGTCTATGGCTGAATGCAGTAGGCTTGGCAAGTCAGGCCGGATTGGCCTAGGCGGTGCATATATGAGAGCATTTATATTTCCCGGACAGGGTTCGCAAGTCGTCGGTATGGGCAAACTGCTAGCAAATGCCAGCGCGGTTGCGCGCGAGGTATTTGACGAGGTGGATGAAGCGTTGGGCCAGTCGTTATTCAGGCTGATGACTGAAGGTCCTGACGAGACATTAACGCTGACCGAAAATGCGCAGCCTGCAATCATGGCAAATTCAATTGCAACATTACGTGTGCTGGAACGTGAAGGCGGTATTCGGTTGACCGGCAAAGCCCGATATGTGGCTGGGCACTCGCTAGGCGAATATACGGCGCTGTGCGCAGCAGGTGCACTTGATCTGGCAACAACGGCACGATTGCTAAAGACACGGGGCCAGGCGATGCAGGCCGCAGTCGCTGATGGTGATGGCGCGATGGCGGTGGTGCTAGGGCTAAGCTTTGATGCCGTAACCGCAATCGCTGCTGAAGCCGCTCAAACCGAAGTGTGTGCCGTCGCTAATGACAATGGTGGCAATCAGGTCGTTCTGTCAGGACATGTTGCCGCAGTGGCGCGCGCGATGCGGTCTGCACGTGAGCAAGGCGCAAAACATGTCATTACCCTGCCGGTATCAGCACCGTTCCATTGTTCGCTAATGGCCCCGGCACAGCGCGTGATGGCCGACGCACTTGCACAGGCCCGGATACAGGCGCCGGTCGTTCCGCTTTATGCTAATGTGACGGCAGGGCCAGTAATCGCGCCCGAAGAGATTGCCCGCCTATTGGTTGAACAGGTGACAGCGATGGTGCGGTGGCGCGAAAGCGTGCTGGCCATGGTCGACGTAGGTGTTAGCGAATTTGTCGAGTTCGGTGGCAAAATCCTTGGCCCGATGATCCGACGCATTAGTCCCGATTGCTCACAACGCGGGGTGGTAACAATGGCCGATCTTGATACCGCAGTGAAGGATCTTTGATGTTTGATCTAACCGGCAAAACAGCACTGGTCACGGGTGCAAGTGGTGGCATTGGTTCGGCAGTCGCCAAAGCGCTGGCAGCACAAGGCGCTATTGTCGCGCTATCTGGCACGCGTGAGGATGCTTTGAAGGCCGTTGCAGCCGGCATTCCCGGCGCATTCATTGTTCCCTGCAACTTGGGCGATGCCGAGGCTGTTGAAAAGCTGATCCCTGCTGCCATCGAAGTGTTGGGCGGCAGGCTTGATATTCTTGTCAACAATGCGGGCGTCACACGCGACAATCTGGTCATGCGGATGAAGGATGAAGAATGGTCGGACGTGATCCGCATCAACCTCGAAGCTGCGTTTCGCCTGATCCGCGCCGCATCCAAACCGATGATGAAAGCGCGTGTTGGCCGGATTATCACGATTACAAGCGTTGTCGGCACTACTGGCAATCCGGGACAAGCGAATTATGCAGCGTCAAAGGGTGCCCTGACCGCGATGTCCAAGGCGCTGGCGCAGGAGTTGGCGAGCCGGAATATCACGGTCAACTGTGTTGCACCCGGGTTCATTACTTCACCGATGACCGATGGGTTGCCCGATGCGCAGAAGGAAGCGCTGACCGCACGTATTCCGGCGGGAAAGCTGGGCGAGGGTGCGGATATTGGCGCAGCAGTGGTTTATTTGGCGTCGGATGAAGCCGCTTATGTCACCGGGCAGACGTTGCATGTGAATGGCGGGATGGCGATGATTTAGGATTCGCCTGTGAATCCCATAACTGGACGATAATTAACCCCCTTTATCCATCGCCATAATGGTCAACAGCGCGTTAACAATTGGCTATGAAAAGGTCGCTTGTTCTCACCAATGAAGCCGCACGGCACCCGTTCCGTCGCCTGCTTCCTCCCGTAACAGTGATGCCGATGGTGCAGGAACCGTCGATGGGGGATGCAAAGTTTTTCATGCTGAGTTTTACGGCTGCGTTTCTGGCATTTTTCAGTTTTCTTTCCTGAGCCGAAGGATTTTTCCACACTGAGCGTTTAAGGTTCCGGACACAAAAGAGGAGTCCGGCTTGGCCAGTGCTGCGATTGCCGATGTTGAGAATATAGGCGCGCCTGACGACGCTTTAATGGCGCGTATCCTGACGCGGGATGCGGGAGCGTTTCGTATCTTGGTTGATAGTCATGCGCGAACACTCCACCGCATTGCTCATCGCATGATCGGTGATCCAGTCGAGGCTGAGGATGTGGCACAAGAGGCGCTGGCGCGGCTGTGGCAACATGCCGGGCGGTGGCGGGTCGGAGAATCGGGGCAGGCGGGCGGTTCGGGGATCGGCGCGTGGCTGACGCGCGTTACGATGAACCTGTGCCTTGATCGGTTACGGCGGCGGCGCTTCGCCAGCAATGAGACTGTCCCCGAACGGGCAGACGATACGCCACTGGCACCAGCTCTGATCGAGGCGGAACAGGAACGGCAACGAGTGATCGCGGCGATTGCCGCGCTGCCTGACAACCAGCGGGCGGCAATTGTGCTGACTTATTATGAGGATCAACCCAATGCCGCAGCAGCGGATAATCTGGACATGAATATCAAGGCATTTGAATCACTGTTGCTGCGGGCGCGGGGCGCATTGAAGCGCGCACTGACCAGTGAAGATACAGGGGAAAACCAATGAGCCGTGAGGATTTTGCACCCGAGATGCGGACTGCACTTGATCGCTTCGATGTGCCTGACGTGCGCGATGGTTTTGCTGAGCGGATGATGGCAGTGACGGCACCTGTGTCACGTCCTGCTTTGCGGGACCGACGGGGCGGTTGGCGGCTGGCGCGTCGCGCGATCATTGGCACCGTGGCGGCGGGCATGGTGAGTGCCGCAGCGGTTGCATCAGGATTGCTGGGGGCGGCGGGCATTCGTGTGCCAGTGCTGACGGCAATGCTTGCGCCCGCGCCTGACCCCGCACCAGTTCCAAGGGCAAAACCCAAAGCTGTCGTTCGCACGGCCGTCGCGCCGAAACCGGTTGTAGTGCCGACAGTGCCGACTGACCCCGCGCTTATTGATCCTGGCAGATTCGTCACCCCCGACATGATGGTGAAGCGTGCCGAACGACGCGCACAAAGGCGTGCCTTTTTGCGGCAGAACCCTGAGCTGGTGCCAGTCATCAGGCAAGCAAGGCAGCAGGAAAAGGCATTTATTCGAGCCAATCCCGAAGTGCGCGAATTGCGCCGATTGCCGATGGCCGAGCGCAAAGCATATCTGGCGGAACGACCCGAGCTTCAAGCCGCCGTGCGTGCGCGACAGGCCGAGCGTCGCGCGTTTCGTGCCGCCAATCCGCAAGCCCGGGCGGTCATCCGCGCACGCATCGAACAGGGTCGAGCCGCGATGAGACTGCCGCCGGTTGATCCTGCAATCGATGGGAATGCCGCCGCGCCACGCTAAGCGTATGTTCGATGCCGCAAAGTTTTTAGATGTGGATTCGGTCCCCATGCAGGAACTTGCACCGCAATCTTATGGGCAATCACCCGCAAGGCATGCCTTGTGCAGTTTCCACGCGAGCCATGCCGAGACGACACACATTGCCGCTGTCATCAGGAACTGGTCGACGGCGGACACTCCCGCAGCGCTGAGGCCGACAGCGATAGCCGATCCAGCGACCATGCAGCCGGCGTTGACGAAATTATTAGCACCGACCGTACGCGCAGTCTCGCTCTTGGCAACGGTCGTTGTCAAAAATGCGTAAAGCGGCACGACAAACATGCCACCGCTAACGGCAATCGCGAGAAGGCAAGCGAGCAGCAGGGGTGCGCCGGAATGGTTCGCAAATTCGACAAGAGTGTACATCGTCCCGCTTGGACCCTGCACCCAGAATTTGGCAATGAAATGGAACGCAAGCACAAAAATGCCCATGAAGATAACCGAGATAGGGGCAAAGCGCGCCGAAACCTCACCCTTGAGCAAGCGGTTGATCCAGACCGAACCCAAAGCAATTCCAACCGAGAAAATCGCAAGAAACAGGCTCGCGACACTTTTGTCGGCTTGCAGGACATTTTTAACAAGCGGTGGAAACTGCACGAAAAGAACGGCACCAATCATCCAGAAAAAGCTGATCGAGATAATCGCGAGAAACAAACGGCGGATACGCATTGTTGCCGCGACTAGGCGATAAGAAGCACGGAAGATGTTCCAGTCGATCGGATGATCGCTGCCAATGGGTGGTGCGGGCGGCACTTGACGGCCTGCAAACCAGCCGAGAACTGCCAGAAGCAGGACAACTGCGGCGGCGACATGGTGACTCATAAACCCTGCTAAAATTGTGCCCGCAAGGATCGCGATATACGTGCCCGCTTCGACAAGTCCGGTTCCGCCGAGTACCTCATCAGGCTCCAGATGCTGCGGCAGGATTGCATATTTGATCGGACCGAAAAATGTCGAATGGACACCCATCGCGAGCAGGGCCACCATCATCAGCGGAATATTGCCGATCAGCAATCCGGCACCGCCAACGACCATGATCCCGATTTCACAGGTTTTCACAATGCGAACCATGGACGCCTTGTCATAGGCGTCGGCAAGCTGTCCCGCGACCGCTGACAGCAGGAAAAATGGCAGGATGAAGACTGCTGATGCAACCGCGCTGAACAGCTCCTCCTGCTTTGGATCATTGTAAATATTGTAGATCACAAACAGGATCATCGCGGTTTTGAACAGGTTGTCGTTCATCGCGCCAAGAAACTGCGTGATGAAAAGGGGCAAAAAACGCCGTGTCTTTAGCAGGTGGGTCGTATTTTGCATCAAGGTGAAAGGATTCCCGTCCCGTTGCGACTGCGCGCGCCATAGACAGCTTTGCGCTGGCCGCCAAACGCTATAACGCTGCGCGCAATATGATGAGTCTTCCCAATATCCTGACGCTATCACGGATCGTGACGGTGCCGCTGCTCGTCGCGCTGCTGTGGTTTCCGGGGTGGGAGCTTGGCTATGCGCTGGGCTTTGCGCTTTATTGCCTGATGGGAATTACCGATTATTTCGACGGCTATCTGGCACGCGCCAACGGGCAGGTTTCAAAGCTCGGCATTTTCCTCGATCCGATTGCCGACAAGATCATGGTGGCCGCCGTCATTATGATGTTGGTTGGCACGCGGCACGAAGCCGCGTCCATCAGCGGCATCAATCTGATCCCGGCAATCATCATCATGTTGCGCGAATTGTCGGTGTCGGGTTTGCGCGAGTTTCTGGCTGGATTGCAAGTGTCCGTGCCGGTGTCAAAGCTCGCCAAGTGGAAGACGGCATTGCAGATTGTGGCATTGGGCGCGCTGATTCTGGCGGGCGCGTTGCCATTGCAATTCTGGATCCATCAGGTCGGAATAGTCGCATTGTGGGCGGCGGCGGCGCTGACGGTTATTACCGGGTGGGATTATCTCCGCGTCGGTTTGAAGCACATGGACTGATCGGACATGGCGACGATCCTGTATTTTGCATGGGTGCGTGATGCTGTTGGCAAGGGCGAAGAAGTTGTCGACATACCGGATCATGTTGCGACCGTTGGCGATCTGGCCGCTTTTCTGTCTGCGCGAAGCGAAGGGCATGCCCGCGCTTTTGCTGATCTCGAACGCCTCCGTGCTGCGGTTGATCTTGCTATGGTCGGCTTTGATGCTTCGGTGGTTGGCACAAGGGAAATCGCGTTTTTTCCGCCGGTAACGGGCGGATGATCCGCGTTCGCGTCGAGCAGGCCGATTTCGATGTTGGTGCCGAGACGGACAGGCTGACATTTGCAGGCGTCGGCGGGATTGCGACGTTTATCGGCGTGGTGCGCGGTAATGGCGGGCTGGTGTCGCTGACGCTCGACCATTACCCCGCCATGACTGAACAGACGTTACATGACTTGGCAGGGCAGGCAGCGACGCGCTGGGGATTGGCTGCGGTCACAGTGATTCACCGTGTCGGGACGTTGCATCCCGGCGAGCGCATTGTCTTTGTCGGGACTGCCTCTGTGCATCGTGCGACAGCACTTGAGGCCTGCGCTTATCTGATCGACCGGCTGAAAACAGATGCTCCATTTTGGAAGCGCGAGACTTTTACGGATGGCCGCGCTGATTGGGTGGAAGCGCGCGAAGCCGACGACAATGCCGCCGCGCGCTGGAGCTAAGCGAGCGCTTTGTAGAGGCTGAACAAACTTGTCAGTGTCAGAATAATCCCGACCAAAGTCATTAACGTCCGTGCCGGAATACGCTTGGCCAGAATCGCACCAAAGGGTGCCGCCGCCAATCCGCCAATGAGTAGACCGAACGTCGCGAGCGTGAATGCCTCCAACCCGATATTGGCGATGAAGGCGGCGGAAATCGAAACCGTCAGGAAAAATTCGGCCGTGTTGACCGTGCCGATGGTTGTCCGTGGGACGCCACCCTGGACCAGCAGGTTTGATGTGACCACTGGTCCCCATCCGCCGCCGCCAACGGCATCAAGGAAGCCGCCGATCAGTCCGAGCGGTTCGACGATCTTGGGTTGCTTGTGGACATGGTTCAGGCCCCACGCCTTGAAAAGCAAGTAGATGCCGATGAGCGAAAGATAGCCCATGACAAAAGGTCGCGCGACGCCCGCATCGATGTTGCTCAGCACATAAGCCCCCGTGACACCGCCAATGACGCCGGGAATGACAAGGCGCGCAAACAGCTTCCAATCGACATTTTTATGCAGCGCGTGGCTGATCCCCGAAGCCGCCGTTGTGAAAACTTCGACGAGATGGACGCGCGCGGATGCTTGTGCGGGTGCCATGCCCATGACGCTGATCAGCAATGTGTTGGTGATGACACCGAATGCCATCCCCAACGCGCCATCAACCAGTTGCGCGCCAAAGCCGACGGCAACAAATGGTGCGATTGCATTCCAGTCGATGTTCATAATGTCGATCATATGAGTCGAGTTAGCCGTGACTCAGCGTGCCCACGCAAGATATTTCGCTATGCCTTTGGTAAAGCGGGGCTATTCAGCGACGGGTTGCATCGGGCGTTGTGATGCCTAGATTATGCGGGGTAGTAGACGGAGAATGGCGATGTTTGCAGGGCTGATCGCCTATCTCGATTCGATCAAGGCGCGCGATCCTGCGGCGCGGTCGCGCTGGGAAATCCTGACCTATCCCGGCGTCTGGGCGCTGATGTTTCATCGCGTGGCGCACTGGTTGTATCGTGGCGAATTATTCTTTGTGGCGCGGCTGGTGAACCATATCTCGCGGATGTTTACAGCGATTGATATTCACCCCGGTGCGACCATCGGGCGTAATTTCTTTATCGATCATGGCTTTACCGTGATTGGCGAGACGGCACAGATTGGCAATGACGTAACGATTTATCAGAATGTCACACTGGGTGGGACGAACCCGGCCAATGGTGTTGCCGGCAAGCGGCACCCGACGTTGATGGACGGCGTGATCATTGGATCGGGGGCACAAGTGCTGGGGCCGATTATGGTGGGCGAGCGCGCGCGGATCGGGGCCAATTCAGTGGTTACGAAGGATGTGACCGAAGGCGCGACGATGATCGGCATCCCTGCGCGATCAACGCTGATGGGCGCATCCGAATATCAACAGGCGTTCATGCCCTATGGCACGCCATGTAGTGAAAAGTTCGATCCGGCGACTCAGCAGCTCGAGATTTTGAAGTGTGAAGTCGAGACGTTGCGGGCCAAGCTGGCAGCGTTTACGAACAATGAAGAAGCCAAGCGCGCCTGATGGGTGTTGTTGCGCCGTTTCCGCGGCAGGTTTTGCAAGTCGGGTTCGAGCGCGCCGAATTGATGCGTATCCTTGACCTGTATGGCCGGATGGTCGCGGCGGGGCACTGGAAAGATTATGCGATAGATTTCGCGCGTGATGTCGCCGTGTTCAGTGCCTTCCGCCGCGCAACCGAACGTCCCGAATTCCGCATCCAAAAGCGACCAGACCTGCGCAACCGACAGGGCATGTGGGCGCTGGTCGGCGAAGGGGGCTTTGTGCTAAAACGCGGGCATGAATTGGGGCCTGTGCTGGCTCCGATTGAGAGGCGGTTTGTTAAGGTGGTGGCGGGGTAGAACTGCACCGGACGGATTCCGACTCTGCTTTTCACAAAGGGGGTATTTGACCGGCGCGTCCTGCCACGGGTCCGGGGCTCGACGACTTTGGTAGTCTGGTTTGTCTCTTAAGCGTCGAGACTTTGTTTGATCCGTTCG
>JAYTWA010000261.1:0-2040 GCA_043743675.1 Sphingomonadales bacterium | reverse complement strand
GCTTTGGCCCCGGCTTTGCGCATCAGGGCATATTCGGCGAGGTCAGTGCCTGCCAAACCGCGCGTCGCGGCGGCAATCGGGTGAACCCAGAGGTGCGGCTTTGCGGCAAGTGCGGCGCGCTGGACAAGGCCGGGATCATCGAGCGACGGCGACTGATCGGGCATGAGCGCGATGCGGGTAATGCCGCCCGCTGCACAGGCTGCGCGATCAACCGCAAATACACCGAGATCGATAAGGCCCGGGGCGACATGCAAGTTTTTTGCGTCGATGATCTCGGCATCGGCAGGGATTTCGAATGTGCCGGTTGCGGCAATGACGTCGCCGTCGATCAGGACGTCGATGGTGCCGCCCGTGATGGCAATGTGAGTCATGCCCGTTGCCCCTGTCGGTTGGCTCTGGTCAGCACGTCGAGGCAGGCCATGCGGACGGCGACACCCATTTCAACTTGTTCTGCGATCATCGAGCGTCCCGGCAAGTCTGCAACATTGCTCGATATTTCGACGCCGCGGTTCATCGGGCCGGGATGCATGACGATGGCTTGCGGGTCGGCAAGCGCGAGCCGCTCCTCGGTAAGGCCATAAAGCATATGATATTCGCGCGTGCTGGGGATGAACGCGCCGTCCATGCGTTCGTTTTGCAGACGGAGCATCATGACGACGTCCGCACCGGCGATCCCGGCATCCATGTCGGTAAATGGCTTTACGCCCATGCGCTCGATGTCGCGCGGCATCAGCGTTGCGGGGGCTATAACACGGACATCGGCAGCAAGCGCCGTAAGGGCGAGGATGTTCGAACGCGCGACTCTGCTGTGCAGGACATCGCCACAGATTGCGACTTTGACGTTGGCGAGCGTGCCGAAATGGCGTCGGATGGTGAGTGCATCAAGCAGCGCCTGCGTTGGATGCTCATGGCTGCCGTCGCCTGCGTTTAGGACAGGACAATCGACCTTGTCGGCAATAAGCGCGACCGCACCAGAGCTGGCGTGGCGGATAACGATAACATCGGCGCGCATGGCGTTGAGTGTGATCGCCGTGTCGATCAGCGTTTCGCCCTTTTTCATCGAAGATTGCGCGGCGTGCATGTTGACGACGTCGGCACCCAAACGCTTGCCCGCAATTTCGAAACTCAACAGCGTTCGCGTCGAATTTTCGAAAAAGGCGTTGATCTGCGTCAGGCCATCAAGGCGGTGATCCGATTTTCCGTGTGCGCGATTATGATCGACCCATATATCAGCTTCATCGAGCAGAAACGAAATCTCGTGCGGCTGGAGACCCGCGATACCGGTCAGGTCGCGATGGGGAAAAGGTGGTGTCATTAAAGGGATCGCTTAGGCGGCGCTGGCCAGCCGGTCAATTGCGCCTTGCAGGATATACGCAGCAGCGGCGCTGTCGATTTTTGTCGCACGTTTTGCGCGTGTGATGTCGGCCGCAATCATCTGGCGCTCGACAGCGGCGGTGGACCAGCGTTCGTCCCAGAGGAGGATGGGGAGGCCGAGCACATCAAGATTGCGGGCGAAGGCGCGGGTTGATTGGGTGCGCGGGCTTTCGCTGCCGTCGAGATTGAGGGGGAGGCCGATGACGATGCCTTTGACCTGTTCGCGCGTAATGAGGATTTCGAGGGCTACTTTGTCCGCCGTGAATTTGGCGCGAGTAATGAGCGTGGCGGGGCTGGCAATGGTCCAGTGCGCATCGCACAGCGCGGTGCCGATCGTTTTGGTGCCGACGTCAAGCGCGATGAGGCGGCCGCGCGTTGCGAGAGCAGTGGTGAAAGTGGCGACGTCCGTGGTGATCACTTCTTTTCAAACGCTGCCAATCGCCGCGCGGCATCAGCGCGGATGTTTGACCAGAACAGGCTATAGTCGAACACATGATAGTTGTTGCCGGGGAGCACATAGGCGCTGATCCCTTTTGGCGGACCGCCGATCAGGAGGAAGCCCTTCGCGTCGCAGCGCGCGGGGATTGTGCCGGCTTCGAGCGTCGCGGTTTTAAGATCGATGCTCGGGATCGTTGCGCCAATATTGGCCGATGCGTTGGCGGTGGT
>JAYTWA010000260.1:0-2334 GCA_043743675.1 Sphingomonadales bacterium | reverse complement strand
TGCTCAATGCCGCGCCGAGACTGAAATCAAGCTAAGAGCATAGCCCTAACCGCTGCAATCGCGTCCATCGCCTTTGCTCCATCTGGTCCGCCACCCTGTGCCATTTCGGGCTTGCCGCCGCCACCTTGACCGCCGAGTGTCTCGACACCAGCACGCACGAGATCGACAGCCGAAAATCGTGATGTTAGGTCGTCGGTAACACCGATAAGGATCGACGCGCGACCATCATTAACTGTCACAAAAGCAACGACGCCCGATCCGATCCGCGCCTTTGCATCATTGGCGATGCCGCGCAGGTCCTTGGGGTCGAGGCCTTCGAAGCTTTGACCAAGGAACTTAACACCGCCAATGTCTTCAGGCTCGGCTGTATCGCCCCCAAGGGCTGCCGCTTTCTTCGCGTCGGCAAGCTCTTTCTCAAGCCGCTTCACAGAATCCGCCAGCGCCGCAACTCGCGCCTGTGCGTCATCAGGATTGGCCTTCAGCGACGCGGCGATGCCTTTCAGCTGTTCTTCACGGTTTGTCAGCCACAGCCGCGCCGCCTCGCCGGTCATCGCCTCGATCCGGCGGATACCGCTCGCCACTGCGCCTTCGGATATGACTTTGAACAGTGCGATGTCGCCCAGCGCGTTCACATGGGTGCCGCCGCACAGCTCGACTGAATAATGGCCCGCGTCCGCCTTAGGTCCCATGCTGAGGACACGAACTTCGTCGCCATATTTTTCACCGAACAGCGCCAGCGCACCCGCTGCGACGGCATCATCTGGGGTCATCAGGCGGGTTGTGACGGCCTGATTGCCGCGGATTTCGGCATTCACTTCAGTCTCAATCGCAGCAATATCCTCGGCAGATAGCGAAGCGCCGTGCGAAAAATCGAAACGCAGCCGGTCGGGTGCAACAAGGCTCCCCTTCTGCGTGACATGCCCGCCAAGCCGGTTGCGCAACGCCGCGTGCAGCAAATGCGTCGCACTGTGATTGGCGCGGATTTGGTCACGGCGGATGGCATCAATCGACAACGAAACACTATCGCCAACGCTTATTGTCCCCGATTCGACTTTCGCTTGATGCGCGTGAAGCCGCCCAAGCGGTTTAGCCGTATCATCTACAATAGCACGCAAACCAGTTTCACTCGTAACGAGCCCCGCATCGCCCATCTGCCCGCCACTTTCGCCATAAAATGGCGTCTGATTGGTGATAATCGTGACATTTGCTGGGGCGCTGACGCTCTGCACTTCGGCACCATCGACGAGGATCGCGAGCACCTCACCCACGCCTTCGGTCGATGTATAGCCGGTAAACTCAGTGCCACCGACACGCTCGGCAATGTCAAACCAGACATCGTCAGACGCCTTTGCGCCCGAACCTTTCCACGCCGCCCGCGCCATTGCCTTTTGCCGCGCCATGCTTTCGTCAAAACCCGCGCGATCAATGGCGAAACCTTTAGCACGCAACGCA
Organism: Sphingomonadales bacterium; assembly: GCA_043743675.1. GTDB lineage: Bacteria > Pseudomonadota > Alphaproteobacteria > Sphingomonadales > Sphingomonadaceae > Sphingomonas_O. The sequence continues at coordinate 882 of JAYTWA010000260.1, read as the reverse complement.
TCCTCGGTCAGATCGTATGGGAATCCATAGGTGTCGTAGAGTTTGAACGCGACTTCCCCTGGTAGCTCTGGAACAACATTTGCATATCCGATTGATACATTTCCCGAGAGCGAAGCAAGAATGGGAGCGTTCGGTCTCTGCCCTGACGCTTCCTTGCGCGGTTCAACATTAGAATCCTCAATCGCTGGATTTTCCAATCGACGCACTTCTTCGTCGAGCAAACGCAAACCGTTCGACAACGTCCGCCGGAACTGCGTTTCTTCCTGAAGCAAAGTCGCCTCAACTGCCGCCTGCGCGCGCACCAGTTCGGGAAACGCCCCGCCCATTTCCGCCACCAGCGACGGCACGAGCCGGTGCATCAACGGATCCTTCGCGCCCAGCAAATGCGCATGCCGCATCGCGCGGCGCATGATCCGGCGCAAAACATAGCCCCGCCCCTCGTTCGACGGTAGCACGCCATCAGCAATCAGAAAGCCCGACGTCCTCAGATGATCAGCGATAACACGGTGAGACGCTTGGGTTTCGCCCGTCGTCGCGGTCTTCGTCAATTCGCCACTTTCGGCAATCAGTGCCTTAAACGTGTCGGTTTCATAATTGTCATGCACGCCCTGCATGACGGCGGCGATCCGCTCCAGACCCATCCCCGTGTCGATGCTCGGGCGCGGCAGCTCAATCCGGTCATCAGGCCCACGCTGGTCATATTGCATGAAAACCAGGTTCCAGATTTCGACAAAACGGTCACCATCTTCATCGGCGCTGCCGGGTGGTCCCCCGAAAATATGATCGCCATGATCATAAAAAATCTCGCTGCACGGCCCGCACGGCCCGGTATCGCCCATCGACCAGAAATTGTCCGACGTCGCGATGCGGATGATGCGATCA
>JAYTWA010000259.1:0-2621 GCA_043743675.1 Sphingomonadales bacterium | reverse complement strand
GGTTCACCCCGATATTCACGAACACGCAAAATGTTTCGGTTCTTGCCGATGTGTACAACGCGGAGTGTCTCGATCAGGTTCACAATACAAAGCTGCGCGAAAACACCGCCCACATGCCAACACAACTTGCGCCGGATTTACTCCGTTATGGAGGAAACGCCGCGTGGCGCGCGCACGCCGGCGCGCCCACCCGCTGTCAGCTTGGCCTTCAAATCTTCGGGTTTGGGCGCAATCAGGAAGCCGAAGCTGACCGTGCCCTCCTTGGTTTCGACGATGTGATGGATGCGATGCGCCTGCACGATGCGCTTCATGTAATTCCAGCGGGGGACATAGCCGCTGTCCCAGCGTTTATGGACAATAACATCATGAAAGCCGAGATAAATAGCACCATAAGCGGCAATGCCTGCGCCGACCCAGATTGCCCAGATGCCAAGGAATCCCGACGTCCCGCCGATCAGCAACGCAATCGACGGCAGCGCATACATAACGAAATACCAGTCGTTCATTTCCCAGAAACCCTCGCGCTCGCGGTGGTGACTTTCATGCAGGAACCAGCCCGGCCCGTGCATCACCCAGCGGTGCGACACATAGGCGACGCCTTCCATGACGGCGACGGTGGCGAAGAACAGGAGAATGCCGGTGAATATGCTCATTTTGTTTCCATAACCGCTTAGCCAGAACTTGTCGAAGGCCTGTCCTTCTAAATAATTCAGGATTAAGAAAGGACAACCCTTCGACAGGCTCAGGGTGAACGGAGTTTGTTATGAGATTTGCCCTGATCCTCCCCCTCCTCGCGCTGTCGGCCTGCGCCACACCCGAATCGCGGGTGCGCACAGCGCTGCTCGATGCGGGGCTTTCAAAGCCTGTGTCCGCCTGCATGGCGCAGCGGATGGTGGATCGCTTGAGCCTTGGCCAATTGCAGAAACTGTCAAAGCTCAGTGCGCTGCGCGACACGCGGATCAAGGAGCTGACGGTCGGGGAGTTTATGAAAAACATCCGCGCACTGGGCGATCCGAAGATTTTATCCGTGGTAACGACGGCGGGCCTCGGCTGCGCGATTGCGTCTTAAGGACGCGCGTGCTTTAGGGTGCTGCAATGCAATATTGGAGTGCGCCCAAGTGAACATCCACGAATATCAAGCGAAGGAATTGCTCGCGAAGTTCGGCGTGCCCGTGCCCGCGGGCCATGCTGCTTTGAGTGTGGATGAAGCCGTAGCGGCGGCGGGCAAGCTCCCCGGTCCGCTTTATGTCGTAAAGGCGCAAATCCACGCGGGCGGGCGCGGCAAGGGCAAGTTCAAGGAACTCGGCCCTGATGCCAAGGGTGGTGTCCGCCTTGCGCGCTCAATGGACGAAGTCCGTGCGGCCGCGACCGACATGCTCGGCAATACACTGGTCACGATCCAGACGGGTGACGCGGGCAAGCAGGTTAACCGGCTTTATGTCACCGACGGCGTCGACATCGCGCAGGAATTCTACCTCGCGCTGCTCGTCAACCGCGCGTCGGGGCGCATCGGCATGGTTGTGTCCACCGAAGGCGGCATGGACATCGAAGCCGTCGCGCATGACACGCCCGAAAAAATCCAGACACTTGATATTGATCCGGCGACCGGTTTCATGGCGCATCATGGTCGCGCGGTTGCGAGCGCGCTTGGGCTGACCGGCGATCTGGCGAAACAGGCAGCCAATGTCGCGTCCAAACTTTACGATGCTTTCCTCGGCACCGATGCCGAACAGATTGAAATCAATCCGCTCGCGGTGACAGACGACGGCCAGCTTCTCGTCCTCGACGCAAAGGTCGCGTTCGATGGCAATGCCATGTTCCGCCACAAGGACCTGATGGAACTGCGCGACCTGACCGAGGAAGACGCCGCCGAAGTCGAAGCGTCGAAATACGACCTCGCTTACATCAAGCTCGACGGCAACATCGGCTGCATGGTCAACGGCGCGGGCCTCGCCATGGCGACGATGGACATCATCAAGCTAAACGGCGAATTCCCGGCGAACTTCCTCGACGTCGGTGGTGGCGCATCGAAGGAAAAAGTGACGGCGGCGTTCAAGATCATCCTGAAAGACCCAGCGGTAAAAGGCATCCTCGTCAACATTTTCGGCGGGATCATGAAGTGCGACATCATCGCCGACGGGATTGTTGCGGCGGCGAAGGAAGTGAATTTGTCGGTGCCTTTAGTGGTTCGACTTGAAGGCACCAATGTGGCTGAAGGCAAGGCGATCCTCGCCAATTCGGGGCTGCCCATCGTGGCGGCCAACGATCTAGGCGACGCAGCGAAGAAGATTGTGGCGGAAGTGCGAGCCGCTTGAAAATTCAGGCAACCTCACTTACTTGACGTTAACGTAAAGCGATTCTCAGGAGCGCACCATGAAAATTCTCGTCCCCGTAAAGCGGGTCATTGATTACAACGTAAAGCCCCGTGTGAAGGCGGACGGCTCGGGCGTTGACCTTGCCAACGTCAAGATGAGCATGAACCCGTTCGACGAGATCGCAATCGAAGAAGCCATCCGCCTGCGGGAAAAGGGCGTCGCGACCGAGATCATCGCGGTGTCCGTCGGCCCGGCCAAGGCCCAGGAAACCCTGCGCACCGCGCTCGCCATGGGCGCTGACCGCGC
>JAYTWA010000258.1:0-2187 GCA_043743675.1 Sphingomonadales bacterium | reverse complement strand
CGGGCGTGTCAAACTGCACGGTATATGTCGATTCGGACGATGGGGTGACCGGCGCACTACCATTTTCAATGGCATCGCTTGGCCCATCGACCGGCAATGTTTCGCTTTGATTGGTCACAAGTTCGGACGGATCAATTGGCTCTTCGAACACCAGCGACGGATCGGGCCGCAGCATGCCGACCGCGAGTGCACCGGCATAGGCCGAATCCATTCGCTTAACGGCTTCGTCAAACATCGCGGGGATGGCATCGCTGTTGTTCACGCGAAGGGCAAATGATGCAATTTCACGGCTATCGGGGCCGAAACGCGCCACAAAGTGACCGATCACTGGCCCACCGGGATAGGTGCGTTGCAACCGCACTTGCGGAACGAGCACGTCGGCAGCCCCATATTGATCGAGCAGCGAGCGCCACCAGAGGCGACCAGGGCGAAGCGTCTGGCCGTAGTTGAGCAGCAGCGGATCAGGGCCTGTGCCACTGGGGCGGACATAATCGATAGGACTCGACCCGGCACGAAAGCGTGCCCATGCTTTTTGCCATTCGGTTTTTGATTCGAAACCCTGCGCCGTGCCCCCCGACCACTGGATCGGAATGACCAGTAAGGGGGCGGAACGCGACACATTGCCGCTGACACCCAATATCTGTCCGGCGCGCGCACGGTCGAACAATACACCGAGCTTCGCCACGTAGCGATTCGGGCCAATCTGTTCATCATCAACAACAATACCAGCCACAATCGAATCAAGTGCCGAATCCGACAATCCCGGCGCGCCCGCACTGCCGCCGTGCATTTTCGCCCAAAGCATTTTCCAGCCCTTGCGCTGCGCCAGTCGCCATCCGCCCAGACGCGCGGCCTGTGCTGTCTTTGCGGCGACATCGACATCGACGCCGGTAACTTCGAAACTGCCCGACGAATCGAGCGGTGCGACGCCCCGATCCCCGCCATCAATTTGCGCATAGACAACCGCGCCGACGCCGAGCGCAGCAATAAAAAGAGCAAAAGGGAGAAAACGCGACGTCACGGCGCGTCTTTTGACGCCTTGCCCGTGGAAATCCAAGCGCCTTGTCGCTAGGCGCATAATTCATGAGTAATAATAGCCCTTACACATATGCCCAAGCTGGCGTTTCTATTGATGCGGGCAATGCTCTTGTGCGCCTGATCGCGCCACTGGCCAAGGCAACGCGACGGCCGGGCGCAAATGCTGATTTAGGCGGATTTGGGGGCTTTTTTGACCTCAAGGCTGCCGGGTTCAATGATCCGTTGCTCGTTGCTGCCAATGATGGCGTCGGCACAAAGTTGAAGCTCGCCATTGAACATGACCGCCATGACGGAGTCGGCATTGATCTTGTCGCAATGTGCGTCAACGACCTGATCGTGCAGGGTGCCGAGCCGCTGTTTTTCCTTGACTATTATGCCAGCGCGAAACTTGATTCGGCGGTTGCGGAGCGTGTGATTGCGGGCATTGCCGAGGGCTGCAAGATTGCCGGATGCGCGCTGATCGGCGGCGAAACGGCGGAAATGCCGGGCATGTATGCCGATGGTGACTATGATTTGGCGGGTTTCTGTGTCGGTGCGGTCGAGCGCGATCAGGTATTGAGCGCGGATAAGGTTGCGGCGGGCGATGTTATTCTTGGCCTAGCGTCGTCGGGCGTGCATTCGAACGGGTTTTCGCTTGTGCGGCGATTGGCGGCGGACCGGGGCTGGCGTATGGATCGCCCTGCCCTGTTTGATCAGGATGTGCTGCTGATCGATGCGCTGATGGAACCGACGCGGATTTATGTGAAATCGTTGCTGCCCCTTGTCCGCACTGGGCAGATCACGGCGATGGCGCATATTACCGGCGGCGGCTTGCTCGAAAATATCCCGCGCGTGCTGCCAGCCGGTCTTCATGCGCATGTCGATGCTGATGCGTGGGAACAGCCGCGCCTCATGGCGTTTCTTCAAGCGCAGGGGGCCATTGAACCCGAGGAAATGGCGCGAACGTTCAACTGTGGCGTAGGGATGGCAGTGTTCGTTCGTGAGGGCGATGTTGAGGCCGTGACGACGGTGCTGACCGAAGCGGGCGAAAATGTCGTTCGGATTGGTCATGTTTCAGCGGGCGAAAAGGGTTGCACCGTGTCCGGATCCGTCGAAACGTGGAGCGCACAAACCGCTTGGTCGGCCACGCATCATGGCTAAGGCCAAAGT
>JAYTWA010000257.1:0-8326 GCA_043743675.1 Sphingomonadales bacterium | reverse complement strand
GTGCGCGCGATGGCTTTGGCAGTCGCTTCGGCATCGCGCAGATTTTCAGACGAGACGATGATTGCTGCCATGCGCCCGAACGGTGGCGCATTGGCTTCGCGGCGGCTTTCGGTTTCGGCTGTGTAAAAAGCTTCGGCATCGCCCGACACCAGCGCGCGGATGACGGGCGCGTTCGGGTCATGGGTTTGCACGAAGACGCGACCAGGCTTGGTCCCTCGACCGGCGCGCCCGCTGACTTGCGAGATTTGCTGGAAACTGCGTTCGGCCGCGCGCAAGTCACCGCCCTGCAGGCCAAGATCGGCATCGATCACGCCCACTAAGGTCAGGTTCGGAAAATGATACCCCTTCGTCACCAGCTGCGTGCCGATGACGATGTCGATGTCGCCGACTTCCATTCGTCCGACGAACTCGGCGGCTTTGGCGGGCGACCAAAGTGTATCAGACGTCACGATGACGCGACGGGCTTCTGGGAAAAGCAGGGCAACTTCATCGGCAATGCGTTCGACGCCGGGGCCGACAGCGACGAGTGAGTCCTCCGCCTTGCATTCGGGGCATTCACGCGGCGGCGGCGTGACATGGCCGCAGTGGTGGCATTGCAGACGACCGATCAGGCGGTGTTCGACCATCCATGCGGTGCAGTTCGGACATTGAAAACGGTGTCCGCACGTGCGGCACAATGTAAGCGGCGCATAGCCACGGCGATTGAGGAAGAGCAGGATTTGCTCGTGCTTTGCCAGCGTCTCGTCAATGGCGCGGACCAAAGTCGGCGCGAGCCAACGCCCGCGTTCGGGCGGATCGCTCAGCAAGTCGATGGCGGCAATCTCGGGCATTTCCGCTGCACCGTAACGCCCCGGCAGCTTCAGTTCTTTGTAGTGGCCAAGGGTAACCTGTGTCTGTGTTTCGATAGCGGGGGTGGCAGTGGCCAGTACAACCGGGCACCCCTCGAACCGCCCCCGCATTACCGCGACGTCACGGGCATGATAATGAACACCTTCTTCCTGTTTGAAGCTGGTCTCATGTGCTTCATCGACGACGATCAAACCGAGGTTCGCATAAGGAAGGAACAGCGCTGACCGCGCGCCGACTGTTACCAGCGCTTCGCCATTCGCAATCGCGCGCCATGCGCGGCGACGCTGTGATTGGCGCAGTCCCGAATGCCACGCGACGGGCGCGTGACCAAAGCGCGCTTCGAACCGACGCAGAAAGGGTTCGGTCAGGGCAATTTCGGGAAGGAGAACCAGCGTTTGCTTCCCTGCGCGCAGGGCTGTGGCGACGGCTTCGAAATAGACTTCGGTTTTGCCGGAGCCGGTAACGCCGTCCAGAAGCGTCGGCGCAAAGGCTTCGTCCTGGACGTCCGCGACGAGGGCGCTGGCCGCTACTTTCTGTGCCTCTGACAACGCAGGCGGCGCGTGATCGGGGTCGGGCATCGTGTAGGGCGCATCAATGGTGACTTCGACAGCTTCGATAGCACCGGTCTTCACCAATCCCCGGATTATGGCATCCGAAACATCGGCAATCAGGGCGAGTTCGCGCACCAGTCCTTGCCGCTCGCCAATCCGTTCGAGTGCCTGCACACGTTGGGGTGTAATCCGGTCCGGCACAGCCCCAGTGGCGCGATATTCAACCACAACGCGCCGGTCATCCAGCGCCGATGCACTGGCCAGCGCCATCCGCAAAACGGCAGCGGGCGGGGCCAGATAATAATCTGCTGTCCACTCAATCAACCGTCGCAATGGTGCCCCTAGAGGAGGCAGATCATAAACCGAAACCAGATTTCGCAGCCGGTTATCGCCGACTTCGGCATCCGACGGCATTTGGTCGGGTTCCCACACCACGCCTGCCAATTGCCGTGGTCCAAGTGGTGCGAGGATTATCGACCCCGGCTCGACTGTCATGCCCTGAGGCACCCGGTAGTCGAGTGGGCCAAGCGCGGCATTGAGCAGAAGAACACGAGCGCGTGACATTGTTATTCCTTAGCGGCATCGTGCACGAAGGTAAGCAGGGGAGAGTAACTATGATAATCGAACGCCGTGCATTGTTAGCGACCGCCGCCCTGGCACCCTTGCTTGCGCTGCCTGGATGCGCAGGGGGGCAGGGGTTCAGCCTTGTCGAGGCGATAAGGCGGTTGCTGACGCTCGCTTCACATCGGGCGTTTGCGGCGTTGATGCAGGAGAACGGATTTTTTGACAGTCAGATTGCGCGGATCAGCGTGCCTGACCGGCTCGGCGGGGCGATGACAGGTGGTGTGATCGCGGCGCTGCTGCGAACAGAGGCATTTCAGTCGCGACTGATGCGGCAAGTGAACCGGGCGGCTGAAAAGGGCGCAGCGCTGGCGGCGCCAATCGTCATGGATGCGATTTCGTCATTGAGTATTGAGGATGCATTGTCGGTAATTCGTGGCGGATCAAGTGCGGCAACCGACAAGCTTAGCACAGCGCTTGGCACGAGACTGGTCGAGGCGATGCTGCCGGGCATAAGCGATGGATTGAGATTGTTCGATTCGGCGGTTGTGACACAGGCGTTGAAAATCGCGACAGGCATCGATTTTTCCGGACTGCGCGACGACGTGACGCGCAAGACGTCTGAAGGTATTTATCGCGCCATGGCAAACGAAGAAGCCGCGATCCGTGCCAATCCGAACGCAACGGGCGATCCGTTATTGATGGCTGTTTTTGGCCTCGCGCGTCGTTAGCAATTGCGGGTTCATATTCCGCGCGTAATGCGGGGGCATGCGACCCATCAGATTGATATTTGCCCTGCTCGCCAGTGCGGCAGTGACCCCTGCTCTTGCCCAGGCAGTCGAGGAAGACGCCGAAATTGTCGTGACTGGTCAGGTTCAGCGCGGTTCTGTTGTTGGTGACATAAAGCCTGAGTTACAGCTGAGTCCGGCGGACATTCGTGCGCGTGGGGTCAGTAACGTTGCTGATCTAATTACCGACCTCGCCCCGCAATTGCGTAGTGGGTCCGGGAGCGGCCAGCCAGTTGTTCTCCTCGAAGGAAAGCGCATTTCGGGGTTCCGCGAAGTCGCCAATTTGCCGTCCGAAGCGATCGCTCGCGTCGATATATTGCCCGAGGAAGTCGCGCTCAAATATGGCTATCCTTCGGGCCAGAAGGTGGTGAACATCGTTTTGCGCCAGCGGTTTCGAGCGTTTACCGTCGAATTGAGTGACAGGTTCGCGACGGGTGGCGGCGCGAATGAGGTTGAGAGTAAATTTGATTTTCTGCGTATCCAGCGTGGCGGGCGGCTGGCGGTTAATGTCGAGCGCGAGACTGTCGGGCGATTGCTCGAAAGCCAGCGTGGAATCAATGATCTGGCAGGATCCGGGCAATTTAGAACTTTGGTACCGGCAAGTCAGCAATTCACGGCGGGTGCAACGCTGAGCCGGACGATTTTTGATGACATCACAGCCACACTGAATGGCGAGATTAAAACAGATGACAGCCAGGCCAGCCTAGGCTTTACAGGACCAGGCCAGGTGCCGCTCGGTCGAACCAACGGCAGCCAATCCGCGCATACCGGCGCGACTCTTAATGGAACGGTGACAGACTGGCGCTGGACGTTCACTGGCAATTACGATCATGCTGATGCGACCTCGTTCATTGATCGCGGAAATAGCGCGACGACGGATCAGGCACGCAGCGTTTCTGACATTGCGGCTGTCGATTTCGTGACAAATGGCTCACCGTTCAAATTGCCAGCCGGTGACGTTTCAGCAACGCTGAAACTTGGTGCGTCGTTCAGTGGCTTCAGCGCGACCTCGCTGCGCGCAGGTATCAATCAGGCCGGTCGCGTCACGCGTAATATCGCCGATGCGCAATTGAACGTCGATGTCCCGCTTACCAGCCGCCGCGAGGCCGTGCTGCCCGCCCTTGGCGACTTGTCCATAAACGGCAATTATGCGGCGCGGCGTTTGTCAGATTATGGATCACTTCGTACATTGGGGTACGGCTTGACATGGTCGCCGATCAAGCCGCTGAACCTGATCGCGTCGGTTATTGATGACGAGGTTGCGCCGACGGCACAGCAGATTGGCAATCCAGTGGTCGCAACGCCCGGCGTCCGCGTGTTTGATTTTGTGCGGGGGGAGACAGCACTTGTTACACAAGTGACGGGCGGTAACAGCGTGCTGTTGCCGAGCGATCGGCATGTCTTCAAGCTCGCGGCGACTCTGAAACCATTTGCCAAAGCTGATGTCACATTCAGTGGCGACTACACGAGCACACAGACGAAGGGCAGCATTTCCGCTTTACCGCCTGCCAGCCTGTCCGCCCAAGCCGCATTTTCGGATCGCTATGTCCGCGACGGCAGCGGCGTGTTGATCCGTGTTGACAGCCGGACCGTCAATTTTTCGCGCGCTGATGCGTCGCAGGTTCGCTGGGGCATCAATTTCTCCAAGCCGCTCAAAACATCGCAGGCGCAGGTTGATGCCCTGCGTGCGGCGTTTCAAAGCCGCTTTCCTAATGGCGTCTCACCGGGTGGACCCAGCGGCGCAGGCCCCAATGGCGATCAGCGCGGCGGCCAACGTGGCGGCGGGGGCTTTGGCGGCGGCGGGCAAGGTGGGGGCGGGGGACGCCTGAACTTTAGTATCTATCACATAGTTCATCTGACGGACTCAGTCACTTTGCGCGAGGGATTGCCGACGCTGGACTTACTACGCGGCGAAACGATTGGCAGCGGCGGGCAATCGCGGCACGAGGTTGAGGTGCAGGCGGGCATTGCCAAAAACGGTTTCGGCGTGCGCCTGACGGGGGCGTGGCGCAGTGCCACGCGCGTCACGGGCGTCGTTGCGGCGGATGATCTGCGTTTCTCGGATCTTGGCACGATCAACCTGCGCCTGTTTGCCAATATAGGCCAGCTGCCATGGGCGATAAAGTCTGCGCCGTGGTTGCGCGGCACGCGAATCAGTCTTGGCGTCAACAACCTGTTCGATGCTTGCCAGCGTGTGACTGATAGCACTGGGGCAACACCGCTCATTTATCAGCCGGGCTATCTTGATCCGTTTGGCCGGACAGTGCGGATTAGCGTTCGCAAGATGCTGTTCTAAAGCTAAGGAGTGTCGCACAGGGAGCCCAATATGAAATTCTTCGTTGATACCGCCGACACTGCCGACATTGCCGATCTTGCCGCGACGGGGCTTCTCGATGGCGTAACAACGAACCCATCGCTGATTGCCAAATCGGGACGGCAATTTATTGAAGTCGTCAAGGAGATCTGCGGTCTGGTTGACGGGCCCGTGTCAGCTGAAGTCGTTGCGCTCGACCATGCGGGGATGATGCGCGAGGCCGAAATTCTGCGCAAACTTGCTAGCAATGTGTGCATCAAAGTGCCTTTGACAATTGATGGCCTTAAAACGTGCAAAGCGCTGACGGGCGAGGGCACAATGGTCAATGTGACGCTGTGTTTTGCGCCCAATCAGGCACTGCTCGCCGCAAAGGCAGGGGCCAGTTTCATTTCGCCGTTCGTTGGGCGGCTGGACGACATAGGGCAGGACGGGATGGACCTGATCCGCGACATCCGCCTGATCTATGATAATTATGCTTTCGCGACTCAGATCCTCGTCGCGAGTGTGCGGCATCCGGTGCATATTCTAGAATCGGCGCGGATTGGGGCGGACGTGATGACAGCACCCCCTGCAGTTATCAAAGCGCTGTTCAATCATCCGCTGACTGAAAAGGGAATTGCGGGCTTCATGGCTGATTGGGCGAAAACAGGGCAGACGATTGGGTGAAGTCGCCGCCTTTGCGCAGCACTTATCCCGTGATCGTCGCCGGTCTGTCCATACGATCCGCGCTTATGTCGCGACGGCCGAACGGCTGACCGTGTATCTTGGCGCTGTTCATGTGCCTGATGCGCAGGAATTGCGCGGGTTCCTTGCATCGCGGCGCAGTGATGGCTTGTCCAATGCCAGTGCCGCGCGTGAATTGTCGGCGGTGCGTTGCTTTGTCGAATTTATTGGCGGCGCGGATGCCATGCCACGCATCAAAGGGCCGCGCGTCAAGAAAGGCGTGCCGCGCCCCGTTTCGCCCGGCGAAGCCATCGCACTTGCCGAAGATGTTGCGGAACAAGCGGATGAGGCGTGGATTTCGGCGCGCGATTGGGCCGTGCTATTGCTGCTTTATGGTGCGGGCTTGCGGATCGGCGAGGCTTGCGGGTTGACTGGGGCGATCATGCCATTGGGGGCGACGCTGTCGGTGACCGGCAAGCGCGAGAAAACACGATTGGTGCCGTTGCTCCCGCAAGTGCGTCACGCCATCGAGCGCTATGTTGGGCTCTGCCCACACCAATTTGCAAGAGATGAAATCCTGTTCAAAGGCATGCGCGGCGGCCCCTTGAATCCCGCCATCATTCGCCGATCCGTCCGCGCAGCACGCGGGCGATTGGGCCTCGCGACGCGCACGACACCCCATGCGCTGCGCCACAGTTTTGCCACGCACTTGCTCGCGCGCGGGGCTGATTTGCGGAGTTTGCAGGAGCTGCTGGGGCATGCGAGCTTGTCTTCAACACAGATTTATACGTCGGTCGACGCGGCGCATTTGCTCGATGTGTATCGCAATGCGCATCCTCGGGCGTAGTCCCACCTACAAAGGGCAGCTCTTTTGGCGTTCTAGGCGTGAGCAAAAAAGCCTATCTGAAAGGCGGTTCGTTAAACGCGCGCAATTTCCGTGAATGCAATTTTGCGCCCTCGCGCCGCAGCTCATTGCACGCCTCAATCCCGATTTTCATATGTTCGGCAATCGCGCGCTCGTAGAATCGGTTGGCCTGTCCGGGCAGTTTCAGTTCGCCATGTAAAGGCTTGTCAGACACGCATAACAACGTCCCATATGGAACGCGAAACCGATAACCCTGTGCCGCAATCGTAGCGCTTTCCATATCAATCCCGACCGCGCGTGATTGTGAGAAACGGAGCGCCGATTTCGAAAACAGTAATTCCCAATTGCGGTCATCGGTCGTCACGATTGTTCCGGTGCGCAGGCGGCGTTTGAGAACCTCGCCGCTTTCGCCCGAAACCGTTTCTGCCGCACGCGCCAGTGCCTGTTGCACTTCGGCAATTGCGGGAACCGGAATTTCGGGCGGCAGCACGTCATCGAGAACATGGTCGTCGCGGAGGTAAGCATGTGCGAGGACATAATCGCCAATCCGCTGGCTGGGGCGAAGGCCGCCGCAATGGCCGATCATCAACCATGCTTCGGGCCGCATCACCGCCATATGATCCGTAATCGTCTTCGCATTTGACGGGCCGACACCAATGTTGACGAGTGTGATCCCCGTGCCGTCTTCACGACACAAATGCCAGGCCGGCATCTGGTGTCGTCGCCATGCGCTGTCGGTGATTGCTGCTTCGGGATCCGTTGTTTCGCGCGTGACGATAACGCCGCCAGCGCCCGACAAATGCGTATAGCCGTTGTCGCCCTTCAGCTGTTCAACGGCCCAGCGCGCGAACTCGTCGACATAACGGTGATAATTGGTGAACAGCACATATTTCTGCACATCTTCGGGCGGCGTCCCGGTGTAATGCCGCAGCCGAGCGAGCGAAAAATCAGTGCGCAAGCCGTCGAACAAAGCAAGCGGGCGTGCGCCTTTGCCAACATCAAAAATACCATCGGCAATCTCATCACCGATATGCGCGAGTTCAGTTGTCGGGAACCAGCGCGACAATTCAGTCGTGCTCACGGTGTCGAGATCAATGTCGGCATCAAGGACATAGGGAAACGGAATTTCCTGTCGCCCCGGTCCGACTTCGACCGTTACGTCATAATCAGCGATCAGCAGGTCAAGCTGTTCGGTCAGATAATCCGCGAACAAGCGTGGCTTCGTAACGCTGGTGGCATAGCTTCCCGCTTGTGTCAGCCGTCCGAAAGACCGCGTCGGCACATCACCATTGTCGTCCCCCGAATAATGAACGCGGATTTCGGGGTAAGCAAAGCTGCCATCACTGCGCGCAGCGGTATCGGGGCGCGTCCCGTTAAGGACATAGGCCTCTACCGCATCACGCAGGCGTTTGGTGGCTGCGATGAAGAGCGTATCGAGCTGGTCAACAAGCTCGCGTCCAGAATATGTTGTCATCGTCCGCCTCTATCCGCGAACGATGACGGTCGCAAGAATGCTGCTATTTCGCACGCATCAATCGCGTCCGGTTGCGTTTTAGCCATTCGGTCTTTGTGTCATCAAGGAAATCGACTTCCTTAAGCGTATCAACAGCGTCGCCCTCGCGCACCGTTGTCAGGCGAAGCATCGCAGGGCGATTATTATCCTGTGCCTTGGTCTCCTCAACCATGGTCCAATGTGTGGCGTCTTTGGTTGAGACGATGCGCACATTATAAATGG
>JAYTWA010000256.1:0-10247 GCA_043743675.1 Sphingomonadales bacterium | reverse complement strand
GCTGCGTTGGCCACCGCGTTTTTTTTCGGCCTGCCAGTAAGTTTCGCTGACATGGAAATAGTCATGATGCGCCTTGAATTGCTGCCCGACGATATAGCGTTGCCCCTGTAATGTTTCGCCCTGTCGCGGCTTCATGCCCATCAGCTCGCAAATGCGGCGATCGATCCCGTCGACAAAGGGATGCCAGCGGTCGAGGTCGCAGCTTTCGGAGGTGCGAAACTCAGAGTCATCGGTGGACGAGAGCAGACCCGATGGCTTGCGGTCTGAATCGATCATCGCAATCAGGCCGCCGCATTCCTCCGTAGTGAGGAAATTCTGGTAGCAATAAAGGTCGATGCCCTGCCCGTGCACTGGCTGGACATTGGGATGACGCACCAGTCGTGCGACTGTGCTGCGTCCGATTTCGGCAAGGCGATTAAGAGCCATAACCCCCGCTAGCAAAGCCGGCCCGGAGCGCAAGACGCCCGAGCCGGTGGATGCTACCAGAAGAAATTATGGATCACGTCAACGATATAGCCGTTGCGCGTATCGACGAGCAGGACATCGTCATAATAGCGCACCCATTCATAAGGGTATTCGGCATAAGGTAGGCGATATTGCCACGGGTCATTGATCCGGTAGCGTGACCCAAAGAAGACTGAATCGAGGTAAATCCCGATGTCAAAGCGCTGGTAGCTATAATTATAGCCATAGGGCGAATAATAGCGGGGCTGGCGAAACAGATTGCGGTTCGTGGTGCGATAACGCTGCCAGTCATAGCGATTGTCGTTGCGCCACTGACGGTTCCAGCCCTGATTGTTGTTCCAGTTCTGGTTATTGCCCCAGCGCTGCTGGCCGTTATTCCAGTTACGGTCGTTCCAGCGATTATCGCGCACGCCGTCGCGATTCCGGTCCCAGCGCCGGTCGACTGTGCCGTTGTTATTCCGATCCCAGTCACGGTTGTTGCGAACGCCATCATTGTCGCGATCGCGATCACGCCAATTGGGGGTGCCGTCGCGGTCACGGTCACGGCGTTGCCAGTCCGAATTTCCGGTAACAGGTGGCGTGCGCTGTTCACCGCGGTTCCATCCACCATTATTCGAACCGCCGTTGTTATTATTACCGCGCCAGCTGCGGTTACCGTCAACAGTTTCCTGCCGCGCGACCGGGGGCGACGCAGGCGTGTTGGTCACTTCACCCGCACGACGCTGCCAATCGCCGCGCCACCCAGCATTGGTCGAGACGGGTGCCGGTGGCGGCGCCACAACGACGGGCGCTTGGCTTTGCACCCGATCACCGCCGACGTTGCGGTCATTGCCGCCTTCCATGCGCTGTCTCACCCACTCACGCCGGGGTTCGGGCTCGGCTTGCTGACGCTGTTGCCAATCCTGACGCGGCGCGCGTTCTGCACGACCAGGAGGAATGCGCGCGCTATCACCCGTGGTCCGCCAGCTGCGATCGCCGCGTTCGACGCGCTGTTCCTGATCATCGGCGACAGCGGCAACGCGCTCGACCACGGCCTGAACCTGTGTTTCGGCGGCAATCGTTGCTTCGACTTCCTGCGCAAGTGCGGGAGAGAAAATCGAACCCGCCAGCAAAGCGGCAATGAGTATGCGGTGACGCATCGGATTTGTCCTCGCGGGGCCATGCTGCAAAAGTGCGACCGGTGCCCGTTCGGCAAGATGTGCCAAACGGGCGGTGAGCAGTAGCTGAATTAGCGAGTCAGCAATCCGAAAGAATTGGCGTCACCAGATTTTCACGCGCGCTTCGGGCGGCAGATACATTTTGTCGCCTGGTTTGACATTGAATGCCTTGTACCACGCATCGACATTGCGGACGACGCCGTTGACGCGGGCGAATTCGGCCGAATGCGGATCGGTCAGCGCCTGTTCGCGCACTGCCCCTTCACGACGTTTCCCGCGCCACACTTGCGCATAGGCCATGAAGAAGCGTTGATCGCCGGTCAGGCCATCGACAATCTTCGGTTCGCCATGTTTCGCCACATAACGCCGCCATGCGCCATAGGCCGTCTCGACGCCCGACAGGTCACCGATGTTTTCACCCATCGTCAGCTTGCCGTTGATCTTGACACCGGGCAGCACTTCGATGGCGTCATATTGTTTGCCCAGCGCATCGGCGCGCAGCTGATATTTCGCCGCCGTGTCCTTTGACCACCAGTCGCGGAATTTGCCTTCGGCGTCGAAGCGGCGGCCCTGATCATCAAAGCCATGCCCCATTTCATGACCGATGACCGCACCAATCGCGCCATAGTTGACTGCCGGGTCGGCATTTGGATCAAAAAACGGTGGCTGCAGAATCGCGGCGGGGAACACGATCTGGTTGGTCAGCGGGCTGTAATAAGCGTTCACCGTTTGCGGCGTCATGCCCCACAAGGACTTGTCGACCGGCTTCGGCAGGCGCGACAATTGCAGGGTCCACTGAAATTTGCGCGCACGCAATGTATTGCCGATCAAGTCATCGCGCTTCACATCAATCGACGAATAATCGACCCATTTGCGCGGGTAACCAATCATCGGGTCAAACGCCGCGAGCTTGGCCAGCGCCTGTGTTTTTGTGGCCGCATCCATCCATTGGTTCCCGTTGATCCGGTCCTGCAATGATGCACGCAGATCAGCAATCAACTCGCCCATCTTGACGCTGCTCGATGGCGGATAGGTGCGCTCAACATACAGCTGGCCGATGGCCTCGCCCAGCCCCGCACTGACCAGCTGAACACCGCGTTTCCAGCGGTCGCGCTGCACTGGCTGATCGCGCAAAGTCTTTGAAAAGAAATTGAAATTCGTTTCGTCGAACGCCTTTGGCAGGCTTGATGCGTTGGTACGGATGAAATGATAACTCAGATATTCCTTCCACGTACTTAGCGGCACGGTGTCGAGCATCTTGCCCGCCGCTTCGATCGCTGTCGTCTGCTGGATAACCACGGTTTGCAGCGCGCCAAGACCGAGATTGGCAAGTGTCGTGTCCCAGTCAAACTGCGGGGCAAAAGTGCGCAGCTTCGCACGGTCCATCGGGTTCAGCGCCTGCATCAGGTCACGACTCCGCTCGGGCGTCCAGTGCGCGGTGGCGATGGCCGTTTCGAGCGCCATGATCCGGTCAGCACGTCCTTCGGGATCGGACAGCCCGGCCAGTGTCTGAATATCGACCATATATTTCCGGTAAGCAGCCCGGAAACCAACAAACTTCGCGTCTTCCTTCAGATAATAATCGCGGTTCGGCAAACCAAGGCCGCTTTGTGCAACGCCCGCAATATAGGTTTTGGGGTTGGCCGGATTGGGCAGGATACCGACGCCGATGGGTGCAAAATATTCATTTGAGGCGAATAGTTTGAGAAGGCCCGCCCTGTCCGTCACCGCATCAATCCGCGCCAGATAGGGCGCGATCACACCGACACCACGCGCTTCGATGGCATCGGCGTTCATCCAGCTGGCATACATATCGCCAATCTGCTGCGACGGCGTTCCCGCCTTACCGCCGGTTTTCGCGACCTCCTCGACAATCGACTTCACCTGATTTTCGGAAAGGTCGGCCAGCGTTGTAAATGCGCCGATTGTCGCGCGGTCTGGGGCAATTTCTGTGCGTTTGGACCAGGTGCCGTTGGCATGTTGCCAGAAATCATCGCCGGCTTTGATCGCTGTGTCACGGCCTGTCAGGTCGACACCCCATGTGCCCAATTGCGGCTTGGCTTTGGTGGCTTTGGCGGCGGTTACAGCAGGAATGCATAAAACAACCGAAGCAAGAAACGCAGCGCGCAACAATTTCATCGAAGACATCCTTTGTTCGTAACGCCACGGATTAGAGGCGGATGCCAGCTATATTATCAGGGTGCATCGCCTGCCACAATCACCGCCCATGCATTTTCATCGATGACAGAAATGCCGAGTTCAGCAGCTTTTTTTAGCTTTGACCCCGCGCCCGGTCCAGCGACGACCAGGTCGGTTTTGGCACTGACCGATCCTGATGTTTTTGCGCCCAGCGCTTCGGCCTGTGCCTTGGCTTCGTCACGCGACATGGTTTCGAGGCTGCCTGTGAAAACGATTGTCTTGCCGGTGACGGCGGAGGCTTTGACGTTTGACACATAAGCCAGCGGCGCGACTTCGTTCAGGAGATCGTTCCAAACTTCGACATTGTGCTCTTCATGGAAAAAATCGATCAACGCTTCGGCAACAACAGGGCCAATGCCTTCAACGCTCGACAGTTCGGCTTGTGCATCCGGCGATTGCGCGACTTCGGCGACACGCCCGACCGTGCCGAAGGCGCGGATCAGATCTTTCGATGTCCCTGCACCGACGTGGCGGATACCGAGACCGAAGAGGAATTTGATTGGATCAGGCGCACGTTTAGCCTCAACGGCGGCGATCAGATTATCGACCGATTTTTCCTTCCACCCCTCGCGCGTCAGGAGTTCGGCGCGGCGCGATTTCAGGCGGAAAATATCGGCGGGCGAATGCAGCCAGCCGAGTTCGAAAAATTCGGTGATGGTCTTGTCGCCCAGCCCCTCGATGTCGAGCGCGCCGCGCGACACGAAATGCTTCAGCCGTTCAATCCGTTGTGCGGGGCAGATGAGCCCGCCCGTGCAGCGGACATCGACTTCACCCTCTTCTGCGACGGCTTCGGAGCCGCATTCGGGGCATTCCGCCGGGAAAATGAAAGGCGGAAACTCCTCTGATCGCCGGATGATTTCGACGACCTGCGGGATGACGTCGCCGGCGCGCTGAACGACGACCCGGTCGCCGGGGCGCACGCCCAGCCGCACGATTTCGTCGCGGTTGTGGAGCGTAACGTTTGAGACCACAACGCCGCCGACGGTGACAGGTTTCAATCGTCCAACCGGGGTGAGCTTGCCGGTCCGCCCGACTTGAATGTCGATGGCCTCCAGCGTGGTTTCGGCGCGTTCAGCAGGGAATTTATGCGCGATGGCCCAGCGCGGTGCCTTTGCAACGAACCCCAGCCGGGTTTGCCAGTCAAGGCGATCGACTTTGTAGACCACCCCGTCAATGTCGAAGGGCAGGTCGGCACGCAGGGCTTCGATCTTGCGGTATTGCGCCAGTGCCCCGTCGGTTTCGGCGCGGATCAGCATGTCGCTGACCGGCACACCCCAGCTCTCGATGGCGCGCATCACGTCATATTGTGTGCCGCCGGGAAGCTTGGAAACCTCACCCCAGCCGTGGGCCAAGAAACGCAACGGGCGGCTCGCGGTGACGCTCGCGTCCTTCTGACGCAGCGACCCGGCGGCGGCATTACGCGGATTGGCGAACACGCGCTCGCCCGCCATGCGTTCATTGAGCGCCGCGAAATCATCCTTCGCCATGTAAATCTCGCCACGGATTTCGAAGACGGCGGGCGCGTTGCCTTTGAGGGTCTGCGGGATGTCGGCGATGGTCCGCACATTGGGCGTCACATCCTCGCCCACCGTGCCATCGCCGCGCGTTGCCGCCTGCACCAGAACGCCATTTTCATAGCGCAGTGAGCAGGACAGCCCGTCAATCTTGGGCTCTGCCGTCAGCGCGACCGCCGCATCTTCGGGCAAGTTCAAAAACCGTCGCACACGCGCAACAAACTCCGCCACATCTTCGTCGGCAAAGGCATTGTCGAGGCTGAGCATTGCTTTGGCATGCGTGACCTTGGCGAGCGCGGATGTCGGCGCGGCCCCCACCGCCTTGCTGGGTGAATCGGCGCGGATCAGATGCGGGTATTCCGCCTCCAGCGCGTTGTTCTCGCGCACCAGCGCATCATAGGCCGCATCCGAAATCGCCGGGGCATCGCTATCGTGATACAGCCGATTATGATGCACTATCTCCTTGGCAAGGCGCATCAATCGGTTGGCGGCAGCGGCTTCGGTTAGTGCCATCGTTTGTCGCATTCCTCGATCGAGAGATAATGCGGCTGCGCTTGAAAGCTCGTGAAATATCCAAATTGACACTTTTGCTTTGAACCGTTGGTAAACGTGATTTCAAGAACAGCGGAGCTTTCAACGATATTAGTTTGCGCAAATACAAAGCCTGCAATGACGGTCGCTGGCCTCGCAGCGCCATTACCGACGGCGAGCGATGCCGACGTTGCTTGCCCCCTAGTATTGACGACAAAATAATGCGGGGGCGAAAGCAATGCCGCCGCCAATAAGAATGGGACTGCAAATACGGCAGCGACAAAGATAACTTTCTTCACGCCGCCACCAATCGGTCCGCCTGCGCGCGGGCTTCATCCGTCACCTCGGCCCCCGACAGCATCCGGGCGATTTCCTCGCGGCGTTCGGCGGCGTTCAACGTGCGCAGGTTTGTGCGGGTGACGAGGCCGTCCGAATTCTTGGCGATCAGCAGATGTTCGGCACCGCGTGCGGCGACTTGGGGGCTGTGGGTGACGACCAGCACCTGACGTCCCGATGCCAGCCGCGCCAATCGATCCCCGATGGCGCTGGCAACGGCGCCGCCGACGCCGCGGTCGATTTCGTCGAAGATCATTGTGGCGGCACCACCTTCCTCGGCCAGCGCGACTTTCAGCGCGAGGATGAAGCGCGACAGTTCGCCGCCCGATGCGATTTTGGTCATCGCGGCAAAGGGCGCGCCGGGATTGGTCGAGACTTCGAATTCAACGCGGTCCGCGCCGCTTTCGCTTTCCGCCCCCGCCGCAACCACCGTGCGGAACCGCGCGGCGTCGAGTTTCAGCGGGATCAATTCCTCCGCCACTGCCGCATCAAGCCGCAAAGCCGCCGCCGTGCGCGCTTCAGTCAGTTTCGCCGCTTCCCTCGCAAAAGCCTCGCGCGCCGCCGCCAGTGCCGCCTCCAGCTTGGCAATCCCCGCACCACCCGCTTCAATGGCTTCGAATTTCGCGCGCAATTCATCGGCCAGCGCCGCCAGATCATCAGGCTGAACGCGATGCTTGCGGGCCAACGCTCGAAGCTCAAATAACCGCGCCTCATCCGCCTCCAAGCGTGCCGGATCATAGACATGCGCCCGCGCCGCCGCCGCCAATTGATCCTCAGCCATCGACGTTTCGATAATCGCACGGTCGATGGCGGCGAGGGCTTCGGCCAGCGTCGGATGGTCGCGCGCCACACGGTCCAGCGTCCGGGCAGCAGCACGGAGTTTGGGCAGCGCACCGTCAGCGCCTTCGATAAACCCGGCCAGCTCCTCCAGTTCCCCCGACAACCGCTCGCCGCGCTGCATCGTCGCGCGGGCGGTGGCGAGGGTCTCTTCCTCACCCGGTTCGGGCGAAAACGCATCGAGTTCGGCAACAGTGTGGCTCAGCCAGTCCCGGTCGCGCTCGGCATCCATCAACGATTGTTGTGCCGTTTCCAGCGCGGTTTCGACATCACGCATAGTCCGGAAAGCAGAAGTAACCGGAGCTAAATCAACCTTCGCAAAGGCATCAAGCAGCGCCCGGTGACCAGCCGGTGCCAGCAACCCGCGATCATCATGTTGCCCGTGAATTTCCACCAGCCGCGCGCCGATGTCGCGCAGGAACGCGCCGCTGACCGGCTGATCGTTCACAAAGGCTCGGCTGCCCCCATCGGCCTTGACCGTGCGGCGGATGATCAGCGGTTCGGACGGGTCAGCATCGAGATCATTTGCCACCAGCACGTCTGCAATGGCATTTTCAAAATCGAACGTCGCCGTAACGCTCGCTTGTGCTGCCCCCTGTCGCACCAGCCCCGTCGCCGCGCGGCTGCCCAGCGCGAGCCCGAGCGCATCAAGCAGAATCGATTTTCCTGCCCCCGTCTCGCCGGTGATCACCACCAGCCCGCACGCAAAATTCAAATCGAGCGCTTCGATTAGGACAACATCACGAATGGCAAGCGACTGGAGCATCAGGCTCCTATACCGTTATGCAGGGTTCTTCTGAACCAATTCATATGCGCGCGCATACCATTTCGTGCCGGGATAGTTTGTGCCCAGCACAGCGGCAGATTTCTTCGCTTCCTCAGGAATCCCAAGCGCCAAATAGCTTTCGGTCAGCCGCATCAGCGCCTCGGGCGTGTGCGTAGTCGTGTCATAGCTGTCGATGACTTTGCGGAAACGGACGACACTGGCGAGCCACTGCGCGCGACGCTGGTAAAAACGACCGATCTCCATTTCCTTGCCCGCAAGATGATCGTTGACGAGGTCAATTTTCAATCGCGCATCGGCGGCATAGCGCGTGTCAGGATAGCGGCGAATCAATTCACCCATCGAGTCGAGTGCTTGCTGCGTGATTTTCTGGTCGCGCGTGACGTCGGTGATCTGCTCATAATAATTCAGCGCGATCAAATAATAGGCATAGGGCGCATCGCGGTTGCCGGGATGGATAGACAGAAAGCGCGTCGCCGATTCAGTCGATTTGATATAATCACGCGCCATGTAGTTCGAAAACGCGCTCATCAGCTGCGCACGACGCGCCCAAGGTGAATAGGGATGCTGGCGCTCGACTTCGTCAAACAGGGCAGCGGCGAGCTTATACTGATTGCGGTCGAGCTTGTCTTTTGCGGTCGCATAAAGCGTGTCTACATCACGCGCGATATAGGCCGTGTCGGATTTTTTGCGGGTGGTTGCGCATCCGCTGATGGTGGCAAGGACCGCGAGCGCGGCAATGACGGAAACCGAACGGTTAATGACAATACGCATGTTTGCGTCTTAGCGGCATGGAACTGGTATGCCAACTTCGCTATTAAACAGCGATGAGCGCGACAAAACTAACCACGATTACCGTCGAAAAACCTTGGGGGCGGACCGATCTGTGGCTCGGATTCGACAATCCGTCAGGCGCGAAGGTCGGCGAAATCTGGTTCGAGGCACCGGCGGGCACTAACCCTGACCTGATGGTGAAATATCTTTTCACCAGCGAGAAATTGTCAATTCAGGTGCATGAGGACGATGCAACCGCGCGAGCCGCAGGGCGTGAACGGGGCAAAGATGAGGCATGGGTAATCCTTGCCGCGGAGCCCGGTGCGACAATTGCGCTGGGTACGCATGCGCCGGTGGATACCGACACATTACGCGCGGCGGCGCTTGATGGAAGCATCGAAACGTTGGTTGATTGGAAACCAGCCAAGGCGGGCGACGTCATCTATTCGGCGGCGCGGACAGTGCATGCCATTGGCGCGGGGCTGACGCTGATTGAAGTGCAGCAGAATGTTGATCTGACCTATCGGCTCTATGATTATGGCCGCCCGCGCGAATTGCATTTGGATGCGGGGGTTGCGGTCAGCGATGCTAAACCATTTGTAGCGCCGCCGATCCCCGGTGACATGGGCGGCGGCCGCAGCATCCTGTGCGAAGGCGGCAAGTTCGTCCTCGAACGCTGGTCGTGGGATGGGTCGCGGTCAGTCACCTTGCCCGCAGGCGTGTCCGGCTGGCTGATTCCAGTGACTGGCGGCGGTAGCGTGGATGGTCAGTCGTTCACAGCAGGCGAATGCTGGATAGTCGAGAGGCATATGGCGCTCGATGTCGATACCGGTAGCGACCTGCTCTTCGCGTATCCGCAGGCGACGCGCGCAGCATTATTCGAATAGGAACAGCTTTGTGCTAGCAGCGCATGGTTATGCTCCGCGTCCTGACCCTATCAACGCTCTATCCTGACCCAACGCGCCCCAATTTCGGGCCGTTCGTCGAATTGCAAACCTGCGGACTGGCGGCGCATCCCGATGTCGACCTTCAGGTTATGGCTCCGCGCGGCATTCCGCCATTCGGACGTTTTCACTCGAAATATAAAGCGCTCGCGGCCCTACCCGACTGGGATTTAAGCGGGGCTGTGCCGGTGTCACGACCGATCTTTACGCACATGCCAGGTGTTGGCGGGCGTTTCGATGCAAAAACACTGGCGCGCGCGCTGGCCTATACCTTCGGCGCTCATTTCAAGACATTTCCTGTTGATGTGATCGATGCAGAATTCTTCTGGCCCGATGGTCCGGCGGCGATTGCTTTGGGAAAGGCGCTAGGCGTTCCCGTGTCAATCAAGGCGCGCGGCGCGGATATTCATTATTGGGGCACGAATCCGGCAACCGCAGCGCAAGTCGTTGCGGCCGGACAGGCGGCGGACGGGATGCTCGCGGTATCATCGGCATTGAAGGCCGACATGGTCGCGCTTGGGATGCCCGAGGACCGCATTACTGTGCATTACACGGGGATCGACCGCATGCGGTTTTATGTTCGGGACCGTGCGGCGGCAAAGACAGCGCTCGGCATTTCGGGACCGCTTCTTGTCAGTGTCGGCAATCTGATTGAGCGCAAGGGGCACGGTATCGTCATCGACGCGCTAAAATCCGTGCCCGGTGC
>JAYTWA010000255.1:0-3209 GCA_043743675.1 Sphingomonadales bacterium | reverse complement strand
ACCGAGGAGCAGCGCGAGCGCTTTCTGCCGCGCATGGCAACCGGTGATGTGCTTGGATGTTTCGGTCTGACCGAGCCGGACGCGGGATCCGACCCCGCTGGCATGAAAATGCGGGCGATTGCGGCGGATGGCGGATACCGGCTGTCGGGCGCGAAAATGTGGATCACCAATTCGCCGATTGCTGATTTGGCCATTGTCTGGGGCAAGCTCGACGGGCAGATTCGCGGGTTCATCGTTGAGCGCGGGATGGACGGTTTTTCGACACCCGAGATTCACGGGAAGCTCTCGCTACGCGCCTCTATCACGGGCGAAATTGTGTGTGACGATGTGTTTGTCCCCGAAGAAAATTTGCTGCCCGGCGGCAGGGGGCTGGGCGGGCCGTTCGGCTGCCTGAACAAAGCGCGTTACGGGATTGCCTGGGGCAGCATGGGCGCAGCGGAGGACTGTTTTGCGCGCGCACGGCAATATACGCTGGATCGCCACCAGTTCGGGCGTCCGCTTGCCGCGAACCAGATCGTCCAGTTGAAACTGGCCGATATGGAAACTGAAATTGCGCTGGGCTTGCAGGCGGCGCTGGCGGTGGGTCGTAATATTGATGCGGGCACGTGGAGCCCGGAACAGATCAGCCTGATCAAGCGCAACAACTGCGGTAAGGCGCTTAATATTGCCCGCATGGCGCGTGACATGCATGGCGGCAATGGCATTTCGGACGAATATCACGTCATCCGGCACATGATTAACCTCGAAACTGTGAACACATATGAGGGCACGCATGACATTCATGCACTGATCCTGGGGCGCGCGATCACCGGGATTCAGGCATTTTCGGCAGTGAATGGGTAACTTTAGCGATGTAGCGCCAGCAAGCGTGAGGAGTTTATGAGCGAAGCACAGGACGGCAAAGTCATCGTTCGCCCGAAGCCCTTCGTCATAACGGTGCAGCTTGCTCAACCATGGCAAGTTGTTACGCCTGCTGTATACCGATACGAGAACGCACAATGGATTGACGAATTTTTCGATACCGGCCGTCTAAGGCTGAGCAGTTTCGCGCAGTTTGCGAAGTATCCCGATGAGGCCCGGGGCGACCCGAACGAGGGTTCGGCATTTTGCTACGGTGAGGCACCAAATGACCGATGCGTCATAGTGCAGCAGACACAGGGGATGACCTCAGCGGTCTTTTGTTGTTCTCATCGTCTAGACCGTGACTTGCAAAATGCGTTTCAACGAAATTCCGTTTTTGAGATAATCAATACCGTCGCTTTTGCCCATGAAATTTCCCGACAAATCCCTGGCTTTCGTCAAGGGTACGAAGGCTCGTGCATATACAGGAGCGATGGTAGGATAAGCAGAAAAGTTGACATTGATTGGGAAAATTACAAGCTCCCTGATGGCAATATCGACATGCGCCTTATGACAGACTCCATGCAGGCACTTGGTGGTGCCGAGTTGATACTGCTAAAACGCAAGCAGTACGAAAACCAACAGGAATATCGCCTGCTTTGGGAATTAGATATGCTGCCGGGCGATTTTATAGATGTAGCTGCCCCAATGGCACGCCAATATTGTCGACGGGTACAAGCATCGGACTATTGATTTTCCGTTCTAAGCGGCTCGGCACTGATTGCCGCAACGCAGCAATTGCGCTAACGGGCTGCCATGCTCAATTTATCCGGCATCACGGTGCGCCTTGGCGGGCGGACGATTCTTGACCGCGCGACTGCTGCGTTGCCGCCGCGGAGTCGTGTCGGGCTGATTGGGCGCAATGGCGCGGGCAAGACGACACTGATGAAAGTCATCGCGGGGCTGGGTGAGTCGGACGAAGGTTCGGTTGAAATGCCCAAGGCCGCGCGGATCGGCTATATCGCGCAGGAAGCGCCTTCCGGGAAAACGACGCCGTTTGAAGAAGTGCTGAACGCTGATGTCGAGCGCGCCGCACTGCTCGATGAGGAAGCGCATACGGATGATCACCACCGCATTGGTGAAATCCACGAGCGGCTGATCGCGATTGACGCGCATGCGGCGCCGGCACGCGCCTCGCGCATTCTGGTGGGGCTGGGCTTCGATGAGGATATGCAGCATCGCCCGCTCGATAGTTTTTCGGGTGGCTGGAAAATGCGCGTTGCACTGGCGGCGTTACTGTTCAGCGAGCCCGACTTGTTGTTGCTCGACGAACCATCGAACCATCTCGATCTAGAAGCGACGATGTGGCTTGAATCGTTCTTGAAATCCTATCGCGCGACGATGGTGCTGATCAGTCACGAACGCGATTTGCTGAACAATGTCGTCGATCATATCCTGCATCTGGAGGGCGGCAAGACGACGCTGTATCCCGGCGGCTATGATGCGTTTGAAAGGCAGCGGGCAGAGCGGCTGGCACAACTGGCGTCGGCGCGCGCGGCACAGGATGCCCAGCGTGCCAAGCTGCAGGATTATGTCGCGCGTAATTCAGCGCGGGCATCAACCGCGAAACAGGCGCAGAGCCGCGCCAAGATGCTCGCCAAGATGCAGCCGATTGCCTCTGCGAGCGAAGACCCGAGCCTGACGTTTGATTTCCCCAGTCCCGATGCGCTGAAGCCGCCGCTGGTCACGCTCGACATGGCGGCGGTCGGTTATTCAGCGACGCCAGTGTTGCGGAAACTTAATTTCCGGCTCGACCCTGATGACCGCGTTGCGTTGCTTGGCCGCAATGGCAATGGCAAGACGACACTCGCGCGCCTGCTCGCGGCGCAACTGCCCGCGATGGAAGGCGGCATTGCGGTGTCGGGCAAGATGCGCGTTGGTTATTTCACGCAATATCAGGTTGAAGAGCTCGACCGCGACGACACACCGCTTGAGCATATGACGCGGATGATGAAGGGCATGTCGCCCGCTGCGGTTCGTGGTCAGCTGGGGCGGTTCGGATTTTCGGGTAACAAGGCAATCACGAAAGTCGGCAAGCTATCGGGTGGCGAGCGCGCCCGCTTGGCACTGGCGCTGATTACGCGTGATGCGCCGCATATGCTGATCCTTGACGAACCAACGAACCACTTGGATGTTGATGCACGTGAGGCGCTGGTGCAGGCGCTGAATGCTTATGAGGGCGCGGTAGTGATCGTCAGCCATGACCGTCACATGATCGAATTGACGGCCGACCGGCTCGTGCTGGTCGATGACGGGACGGCGCAAGAGTTTTCGGGCACGCTCGACGATTACACCGACCTGATCCTTAA
>JAYTWA010000254.1:0-2285 GCA_043743675.1 Sphingomonadales bacterium | reverse complement strand
CTCACCACAGATGGCAACCACGAAACCGGCCCCGGCCGCGAGGCGGACCTCACGGACATGCACTGTATGACCGGTCGGCGCACCGAGCAGCGCGGGATCGGTTGAAAAACTATATTGTGTTTTTGCAATACAGACGGGGAGATGGCCGAAACCGGCGGCTTCCCAGCGTTCCAGCTGAGCACGCACGCTGGGTTCGGCGGTGGCCTCGTGCGCGCGGTAAATGCGCGTGGCAATGGTTTCGATCTTGTCGAATAGCGATAGGGCATCGTCGTAAAGCGGCGCGAATTGCGATTGGGCGCTATTGGCAAGAGTGGCGACGGCGTTGGCAAGATCGACCGCGCCAGCGCCACCATCTGCCCAGTGGCGACACAAAATGGCGCGAGTGCCGTGCGTGGCGGCGGCTTCTTCAATGACGGCAATTTCAGCCGTCGTATCGGTCGCGAAATGATTGATTGCAACAACGACCGGCACACCGAATTGTCGGATATTCTCGATATGGCGGACTAAGTTAACCGCACCGCGCCGGACGGCTTCGACATCCTCATGCGCAAGATCGGTTTTCGCGACACCACCGTTCATTTTAAGTGCGCGGACTGTGGCAACAAGGACGGCAGCATCGGGCTTCAAACTGGCCTGACGGCATTTGATGTCAAAGAATTTTTCCGCGCCAAGGTCGGCGCCGAACCCTGCCTCAGTCACGGCATAATCACCGAGTGATAATGCCGCGCGTGTTGCGATGACCGAGTTGCAGCCGTGGGCGATATTGGCGAACGGCCCGCCATGGATGATCGCCGGATTGCCCTCGAGTGTTTGGACCAGATTCGGACGAATGGCTTGCGCCAACAGCACGGCCATTGCGCCGTCTGCTTTCAAATCGCGAGCCGTCACAGGCTGGCGGTCGCGCGTGTAGGCAACAATAATACGGCCCAACCGTGCTTCAAGATCTTCGAGATTATCGGCGAGACACAGGATCGCCATGACTTCGGACGCAACCGTGATGTCGAACCCCGATTCGCGCGGGAATCCATTGGCGACGCCACCTAGCGACTGGACGATCCCGCGCAAGGCTCGGTCGTTGACATCAAGCACGCGCCGCCAGACGACGCGCCGCACGTCGATGCTCAGCGCATTGCCCCAGTGAATATGATTGTCGAGCATCGCCGCGAGCAGGTTGTGCGCCGATGTGATGGCATGGAAATCGCCGGTAAAATGGAGGTTGATGTCCTCCATCGGCACGACTTGGGCATAACCGCCGCCAGTCGCTCCGCCTTTGGTGCCAAAGCACGGCCCGAGCGATGGTTCGCGCAGGGCAAGCACTGTCTTTCGTCCAGTCAGGTTGAGCGCATCGGCGAGGCCCACCGACGTTGTGGTCTTGCCTTCACCCGCCGGCGTCGGATTGATCGCGGTCACGAGGATGAGCTTGCCCGTTCGCCCGCTGGCCGGGATTTTCGACAGGTCGAGTTTTGCCTTGTGCCGCCCGTATGGTTCGACCGCATCGGGCGGAATATCGAGCTTTGCCGCAATGGTGTCGATGGGCAAAAGCGTGGCCGCGCGGGCGATCTCAATATCGGACTGCATGACCCCTGCTAGCGTGCCACTAAAGCGGCGACCAGTCGGTTTCGGTGTCGGCATTTTGCGGCACGGCAATCGATGTGGGGATAGCATCCGACAACCTGTCCAGTACATCATCAATGCCCGTGCCCGCCGCCCCCGACAACGGCATGATCTCTGCCTTCGACGCGCGTTTGAGTTTGGTCATCAATTTCTTGACGTCGGCGGGATCAAGCGCGTCGATCTTGTTCAGCCCGATGACTTCAGGCTTGTCGATCAGGCCCGCACCGTAAATGTCGAGTTCGTTGCGGACAGTGCGATACGCCCCGACCGGATCCTCGCCTGTCGCGTCGATTAGGTGAAGCAGCACGCGACACCGCTCGATGTGGCCAAGGAACCGGTCGCCGATCCCCGCGCCATCTGCCGCACCTTCGATCAAACCGGGGATGTCAGCCACCACAAATTCGCGGTCCCGGTGCGTCACGACGCCCAGCTGCGGGCGGACCGTTGTAAACGGATAGGCACCGACTTTTGCCCGCGCATTTGTTACGGCATTGATAAACGTCGACTTCCCTGCATTGGGCAATCCGAGCAGCCCCGCATCGGCCAGCAGTTTCAGCCGCAGCCAGACCCACGCTTCTTCGCCGGGCCAGCCTGTGCCATGCTGGCGCGGGGCGCGGTTGGTTGACGTTTTATAGGTCGCATTGCCGCGCCCGCCGTCGCCACCACGCAGA
>JAYTWA010000253.1:0-4444 GCA_043743675.1 Sphingomonadales bacterium | reverse complement strand
TCGTCCAGCCCGGATGCACGTGGCAAGGACGCGCCGGTCGATATTCCCAACACTGTCCTGATTATGGAGTCGAGTTGCGTCTAACGCCCGCGCGTTGGCCCGCCTCTGCCACCTGGACCGCCACCGCGCGGCGGGCGCTTTGTTTCGACGATCGGTGGCTTTCCCGGACCGCGTGGGCGTTGCGGGCCGCGCGGCGGACTGTCGGGGCGCGGGCTGCTATAGACGGGCCGCTGTGGCGCGCCTTTGGCCACATTATAACCTTCCTTAAGCAACCGGTTGAACGTCGCGCGCGTGCTTGCCGTGATCGCTGACTGCACTTCCTTGGGCAGGTCGGCCAGCGTGGTATTGGGATGCACGGCCCCAAGGTCGCGCGCCAGCACATTGGCCAACCCGCCCGATGCTGCTTTCCATGCGATAACGGCGTCGAGAACAGCGGCAACAAGCGCGTCCTGCATGATGTCGGTGGCTGACTTTTCCATGCGCGTGCCAAAGCCACGTCAGCGCGCCGACGTCAACCAAAAGTGCGGCTCCACGCGTCCGTTTTGAACCCAACAAGCAACGGCCCCGCCCCCTCGACCACGGGCCGTTTGATCATCGACGGGTTCGCAACCATCAACGCAATGGCCTTGGCGCGGTCAATATCCACCTTGTCGGCTTCATCCAGTTTCTTGAACGTCGTGCCCGCGCGGTTAAGCAACGGCTCCCACCCGACAACATCAGCCCAGCGGTTCAGCGTCGCTGCATCAATGCCGGCTTTCTTGTAATCATGAAACGCAAAGGCCACGTCCCTGGCATCAAGCCAACTCCGCGCTTTCTTCACCGTATCGCAATTGGGAATACCGAACAGCGTAACCGTCATCGCAACCAGCCGCGCCCTTTCGCCATCCGCGCAAACCAGACCGAGATTGCGCCAACAATGGCGATAAAAATCGGGAATCCGGCCGCTTCGCCAAAGCCCATTGTTTTGATGATCGGCGTCGCCGCGAATATCCAGCCAAACTGGACAAGGATCGCGACCAGCGAAACCAGATAGGCCGTTGGCGCAAACTTTCGACGCATCAACAAACAGATCGCCCCTGCCAACGCGCTCCAAACCGCAATCGCATACATCGCGGTAATCCATGTCGGCAACCCGCGCATCATGTCCTGCTGCGCCTGCGGCATCTGCGCAAAATCAGCTGCGCTCATCGTCACCTGCGCAAGATACGTATAGCAACCAATCAGCGCCCACAGCGTCAGTCCGCCAGCGACAGCATAATAATATGTTGGTGGTTTTGTCATGACCTGCGCCCCCTGCTTATGGTCACGAGGTTACTTGATCCAGGGCGGCACGAATAGCCCGGATGACCGCGGCACTATCGGCCAGCGGGTTGGCAGCGACGTTGCGAAACCAGCGTTGACCAGCGATTGTCGTGAGCGACGCAAGCCCCGGCGGCAACAGGTCATAAAGACGTTCGACACTGCCATGGACGGGACGCCAGATCACGACCCCCGTTTCCGGGCTCGCAAAAAGAACCAGCCGGTGATCGTTATCAATAAAGTCAGCCAATGCTTCAGCCAGCGCCATGCAACGATCAATCCGCTCGGCAAAGCCATGTCGCCCCCACGCCAATATTGTCGCCAGCATTGGAACCGCGACTGCGCCATGTGATCCCAACAGCCCCACATTCGGCGCCGCCAGATAAGCCCCGCCAAAGCTCAACGCTGCTTCGGATCTTTGCGCATCGCGAAACAGGACCAGCGCGGATTCCTTTGGCTGGAACAACCATTTATGCGCAGAAATTGAAACTGAATCCGCACGCTCGATCCCATTGAGGACAGAAGCATGGCGCGCACTCAGGCGCAGCGGACCCGCCCATGCGGCATCTATGTGCGTCCACGCGGCACGCCCCGCCAGTGCAAGATTATCGACCACGCCACTGCTTGTCGTGCCCGCCGTCAGCACAAGTGCACTGCGACTGAGATCATTTGGCAGTGCATCTTCGACAATCCGCCCCTGCGCGTCGCTCGGCACCTGTCGTAATTTCAAACCCAGCACATGCGCACTTTTGGCAATCGACAAATGTGCGCTGTCTGCAACGACAACGTCCTCAACAGCGGCGCATTCGCGTGCAGCCCACAGCGCGGTCAGATTGGCGATCGTCGATCCCGGCAGCATATGCCCGCCCGTCATGCCAAAATATGGCGCGAGCCACGAAACGACCATCGCTTCGATTTCGCGCGCCACCGGCGCCGTCGACGGGTGCAGTAAATTCTGGTTCAACGCCGCATTCCATAGCGTTGTCGCCCATGTGATCCACGGCGTTGGCGGGTCCATATGCGCCATGGCTGTTGACGACCCCAGCACCGCTGCCTTGCCCAATATGTGAGGGGCCAGCAGGGTAAGCGCTTCGACCTCGCCAATCCCCTGATCGGGCATGGCCAATGGCAACGCCCGAAGATCGCCGTCGCCGTCGCAGTCACCGTCGCAGTCACTGTCGCCTTGCTGCGCCAGCAACCGGAACGCGTGGCGCAAGCCTTCCTCGGCACAGCCAGAATCAAAACTCTCGTCGATCACGTTCTACTTTCAGTTTGCTAACGCTCGAATAGCCATTACCGCTTGATTAAAGCGCAGCCGGCATTTCGGGCGAATGTTGCCGGACTAAACCGTCATCGACATACCGCGATAAATGCGTGCGCGATAACGCGAATCTTCCGCATCGGGTAACGGCGCGCCAAGCAGCAGCACCGCCCGGGCGAACCGCCGGACTTCTTCGAGATGCTCATCGAGATCGCGCGGCTCTTCTGACCGCACGCGACGCGTCAGGTTGATCTGATTGACCGGCACATCGTGGACAAGCCGTTCGTTTTCGACCGCCAGCGTCGCCGTGAACGAATGCAGCGTCGTCTTGATGAAATTGGCAAGCGAGAAGGCAGCGCTTTTATCACCCACTGGCACGTCGGGCGAAACAAGGACAAGTTGGCAGCCATCGTAAAGGGATGCCTTTCGCGCAACGCGAAAATGAACCGTGATGTTGTTCGCAACACAGTTCCTGAATTCGTCGGGTGTCAATGGCGCATCGGTATCGAACAGGCGCGTCGGCAGGGCTTCTAGTGGTGTCGAAACAATCGTGGTCGGCCTCCCCCAGCGCGCCATGGCTTCGTCCATCGCCGCTTCGATGCCTTGATCAAGCAGGATCGATTCAATTGGCGCGTCAGGAAGGTCTGACAACACCTCACATAAGCTTGAGAATGCCGCTGTGGTCCGTGTGAACAGGACAACGCGGGCGACATGGCATATCGTGATGAATTGCCGCACCGTTTCGGCAAGATAATCGTTGAGATGTTCACCAATCACCCAGACAGTGCGACCGCGCATCTGGTCAAGTCGCTCCTGTTTGGGGCTGCCAAACAGTTCACGCTCAGTCGTCGATCGTTCCACGCTCAAGCCACCCGAAGGCATGAAAGTTTCACCGCTAACGGCGCGATCAGCAAGGAAGAAGACAGTAGCCTGTGCAACATCGCTTTCGGTCGGCATTTTGCCGAGATAGAGCTGCGACAGGACGCCTGTGCCAACTTTCTTGGCTTCCGCAGCAATGCGATCAGCGGGCAAAAACGTCGTGTCTGCCGGTGGCACCTTCAGCAGCCAATTGCTGTTCGCGTCTTCCGTATCGGCACGATCCCGCCATTCCGGCACGTCAAGAAAATAGCCGCCATTGCGCAGCCGCGTCACGAGCCGCGCAGCAATCGATGGCGTCATCATAAAGCCATCCCAGCTGCACACGCCATCGCCTTCGCGGGCGCAGGCGAGCGCAAGGTCACGGATTTCTTTTGGGTTTTGGGGATCATGCGACATTCTGATCGTGTCGTTGCGCGCAATGCGAGCCAGCAAGGCATCGACCCGAATTCCTTTTCGCAGCGATATGACGACGGCCGCATGGATTGCGTTGAGCCGCTTATTCTCGAGGATCAGCTTGCCGCGCCGCTCAAACAGGCCGGGCTTGCCGCCGGTACCAGCCAGCCGGTCCCCATCGACAGGGCCCGGCGCAATCGCATTAAACTGCACCTCTGGCCCGAGATGCCGCGCCATCGATTCAACCATCGCTCGCTGCCCGGCTTTGGACGCCGCATAGTCAGCGCGGTTGGGATAAGCGACAGCGAGATATTTCTCCCCGCCGAAATAAGACGAGACGTTGAGGATATAACCAGACCCTTGCGCCTTCATCAGCGGCACGGCGTGGTGCATCAACGTGTAGTTAGAGATCAGATTGGCATCGAGCGTATAGTTCCAGGCGTCGAGGCTCATATCAACGACCATGTCCTCCGCGCCCGCGACACCGGCATTGTTGATCAGGTAATCGATCCGGCCGAACGCCTTTATGGTCGCGTCAATCGCCCCTTTCAGCGAACCGAGATCGCTGACGTCAAGCCCGGCCATCGTCTGAACGCGGCGCTCGACTCCTGC
>JAYTWA010000252.1:0-2431 GCA_043743675.1 Sphingomonadales bacterium | reverse complement strand
GTGATCTTGTCTTCCTTGAGGCGCTTGTTGCCCTCAAGGATAATACGGTTGATCACTGGATTTTCGCGCACTTCAATCGTGAGATTGCCGTCATTGTCGCGAATCTGGACGTCCGTGAACAATTCGGTATCGAACAGGTCACGGATCGCCTGGTCAAGCGACTCCGTTGTGTATTTTCCGCCTGCACGCAACTGAATATAGGAACGAACCGTATCGGGTTCGAGCCGCTGCGATCCTGACACATTGATCGCCTTGATTGTGCCCCCGCCGACGGGAGCGGGCGTGAGGATGGGTGGCGCAACTGCGAGAGGCGCAGTCTGTGCGAGCACTGGCATCGCCGTGCCGAGCATCAGCACGGCAATTGTTCCGCAGCCAAAATGATACGCCTTGTTCGCTGTCACTCAGTTATGCCTCTTCTACTTAGCGCAGTGCGCGAAACGCCCTGCCCGAACCTTGTCAACCAATCAAGCCGGATAGCCTGTGCCACACATCGAAAGATGCCAAATCATTGAATGTGACAAACAACATCAGAGTCATCAGCACCACAAACCCTGTGCGAAAGGCCCATTCCTGCGCTTGCGCGGGGACTGGCCTGCGAATGACCCCCTCGATCGCATAGAAAAACAGGTGTCCGCCATCAAGCATCGGGATTGGCAACAGGTTGATGAATCCCAGATTAATGGAAATCATTGCGACGAAGCCAAGGAACGGCCCCCAGCCGAGCGTCGCAATCTGTCCGGCGAATTTGGCCATTTTCACAGGCCCGCTCATCTCCTTGGCAGAAAGATTGCCAAACAGGATCTGTCCCAGGCCATCGACGGTGGATTTGATCGCACCAACCGTCCGGCCGAGCGCTGCACCAGGGATATCCTGCCATCCCAGCAAGACACGAACTGGCTCCACAGGCCCAATCCCCATCGAACCGCGACGCTGAACATTTCCAAATCCGTCACGCGCCTCGAGATAAGCCGGCGACGCGAGAATGTGGATGCTCTGCGCACCACGCATAACCGTGAAATCCAGCGCCACACGCGGACGCGTATAGACCGTTTCATATAGCGTTTCGAAATCGTCGATGCGCTTGCTTCCGATCCCGACGATCCGGTCGCCTTCACGAAAGCCGCTCTTTTCGGCAACGGAACCGGCTTTAACGCTGCCGACAATGCTGGGCGTGCGCATTTCGCCGAAACTCGCCAACAGGCCCGCGAGCAGCAGGAAACCGACGATAAAATTCGCAACCGGCCCTGCCACTGTGATCGCTGCGCGCTGCCACAAGGCCTTGGCATGGAATGTCTGGCTGCGTTCGAAATCAGGAAGTTGTTTCCATTCCCCGTCGGGCTGGCTGGCGGCATTGGCATCCCCGGCAAAGCGGACATAGCCACCCAGCGGCATCCAGCCGACTTTCCAGCGTGTCCCGCGCTTGTCTGTCCAGCCAGTGATTTCGTGACCAAAGCCGATGGAGAAAACTTCGGCTTTCACGCCACACCAGCGACCAACCAGATAGTGCCCAAGTTCATGAAGGAAAATGAGCGGCCCGATTGCCACCAGAAAAAACAGGGCTGTCCACAAAAAGCCGGGAGTTTCGATCACGCAGAAACACTTTCCAAAATCGCTGACGCCAGGCGACGGGCTTCGGCATCGATTTCCAATACATCGGCAAGCGAGGCTGGAGCTGCCGGTCCATAGCGTTCGAGGACGCGCGCGACAACGCCCGTAATATCCCCGAATGCGATCTGACGGTCCAGAAACGCGGCGACCGCAATTTCATTGGATGCATTCAATATGCCCGGAGCCGCTCCACCGGCAATCATGGCGTCACGAGCGAGCTTGAGCGCGGGGAATCGTTCAAGGTCCGGTGCTTCGAAATCCAGCCTGCCGACCTCCACAAGGTCAAGCCGTTCGCACGGCGTGTCCATCCGCTCGGGCCAGGCCAGGGTGTGCGCGATGGGGATACGCATGTCGGTGGCACCAAGTTGCGCCAGCACCGAGCCGTCGACATATTCAACCATCGAATGGATAACCGATTGGGGATGGATGACAACGTCGAGCCGTTCGGACGGCATCGCAAACAAATGATGCGCCTCGATCAATTCGAGGCCCTTGTTCATCATCGTCGCGGAATCGACCGATATCTTGGCGCCCATGGCATAGTTGGGGTGTTTGCAAGCTTGGGCCGGCGTCACCTTTGCCATCTGTTCCGCCGTCCAGGTTCGGAACGGGCCGCCGGACGCGGTCAGCGTGATTCGCTCTATCGCTGCCGCTTGGCGAGGGTCGAAACATTGAAACACCGCGTTGTGTTCGGAATCGACGGGAAGCAGCGTCGCGCCGCTGCGGCGCACGTGGTTCATGAAGAGGTCCCCCGCGCAAACGAGGCATTCTTTGTTCGCCAGCGCGACTGTCGCGCCGCGCGAAACGGCGGCAAGTGTCGGAC
>JAYTWA010000251.1:0-5548 GCA_043743675.1 Sphingomonadales bacterium | reverse complement strand
CGTCGCAAAATTAGTGGCTGGTGGTTTCGTTGATGCCGCAAGTTGCGCGACGCGTTCGAGGAAAGTTGGCACGCCGGTTGCGCTAACGCTGCCATTTGCGGCCGAGATTATGTTTGAACTGTCGCTGATCCCCATGCGCTGTGCGTCGCGCACGACCGTTAGCGGCCAAGCGTTCGGGAAACTGCGCGTCTGTATCTCGCTGGCGGCGTATACACGCACCACAGCTCCATCATAATAAGCCACGAGATTGAAGGCGCGCGACAATTGGGCCCAGATTGCGGCAGGCGTGTCAGTGAACGTGCCGTTCATCTTTGCATTGACAGCAGAGCTGACTTTGACGCGAAGCCGTGCCTGACCGAACAGGTCAGTAACAATTTTGTCGACAGATTGATTGCGCGCGCTGATCGTAATTGTCTTGGTCGGGAAGGGGGGCGTCGCTGCCTGCACGGCAGCTGGCATCAGCAGACTTAGCGCGGCGAAAAGGCGCATCAAGCGGGTCACTCGGCAAACTCCCTATGGGCTTGGTCAGTCAGGCTCTCGGGCGCGCTGTTGAGCTCGCCGACAATGTCGAGCGGGACCGCGGGGTTGAGTTCGTTGAAGCTGATGACGGGCACGTCGAAAAGATCAGCGGCGATCAGCAAGCGAAGCGGGCGACGTAAATCCTGTGCTGTCAGAATGGCACGCGCATCGCTCGCCTCTACTTCTTCGGACAACAGCGCGATCAACGCGCGCATTTGATGCGGGTTAATGGCCAGTCGCATCTGGCCATCCACCGACGTTAGCGTGTGGCGGATAATCTCCTCCAGCGCGCTGCCGACCATCAACACACGCAAGCGGCCATTGTCACAGATCGGCGCAATCAGATGGCGACGCATCGCAACGCGTGCGCGCTCAGCCATCGGGATTGCCTCGCGCTCATATTGGCCAATGTCGCCAATCGCTTCGATGGCATCGCGGAAATTGCGCAACGGCACTGATTCATCAACCAGCAGCCGCAGCGTTTCGGCAATGCGTCCCGTCGGCACTGCGCGGACGGCTTCCTTCACGACTTCGGGATGTGTTTCGCCTAGTGCATTAAGCTGATCGGTCACCTCCTGAAGCCCCAGAAAGAGGCCGAGGTTGCGACCGAGCAAATGCTCGACATAGGTGCCCAAGCGTTCGGCGAAATCATCGCTGTCAATTATGCCGCTGCCCACGGGCGCGTCATGCGCGAGCAAGGCCCAGCCGTTTGCTGGCGTGACGCCGCTTTCATCCGAAACGATCCGCACTGCAGGAATGGCAACGCCGCTGCGATCCTGAAGGGCCGTAACACCCTCACGCACGCGCTTCGTCAGTGAAGCAAATTCGGGTGATGTTGCCGAACGACCAACCGTCAGCCGGATGGCATCAAGCGCGGGCAGTGCTTGTGCCGCGATTGTTGTTTCGCCCGCGATCTGCGTTGTGTCCGCTACGGCAAAGCCTGTCTTGGTGCGCAGCCAATGGCCAGACGTGGGGTGATTGATCGTGCCAGCAATAAGAAGAATGGCTGCAAGCGCAAAGAACACTAGCGCTGGAAAGCCTGGGATCAGCCCCAGCAGCATCGCAAGTCCACCGGCTATCATCAGGACATGCGGCTTGCCAGAGATCTGGCGCGCGATGGCGGGGCCAAGATCCCGGTCACGGTCCTCGTCCGTCGTCCGCGTCACGAGCAATCCTGCAGCCATCGCCGAGAAAAGCGCCGGAACTTGCGCCACCAGCCCATCGCCGATGGTCAGCACTGAATAGGTCGCCGCCGCTTCGCCAACCGACAGTTTGTGATACATCATGCCAACGGCCAGCCCGCCGAGAAGATTGACCAGCACGATGATTATCGATGCAATCGCATCGCCTTTCACAAACTTCATCGCCCCGTCGAGGCTGCCGTGCAGCTTACTTTCGAGCTCGAGCGTCCGCCGCTTTTCGCGGGCTTCGTCTTTGGTTAAAATGCCTGAACGCAGGTCGCTGTCGATGGAAAGCTGTTTGCCGGGCATCGCGTCAAGGCTAAACCGTGCCGCGACTTCGGCAACGCGCTCGGCTCCTTTCGATATGACAATAAACTGCACCACGGTGATGATCAGGAACACGACAAGTCCGACGACGAGGTTACCGCCAGCCACCATTTCCCCGAACTGCTGGACGATGGAGCCGCCATTCATCTCGCTCAGGATCATTCGCGTCGTCGAGATGCTGATCGCAAGCCTGAAGAGTGTCGATAGCAACAGCACGGTCGGGAAGGTCGAGAAGTCGAGCGGCTTGGTGACGTAAATCGCACTAAGCAAAAGCAAAATGCCGAGCGTCATGTTGATCGCAATCAAAATGTCGAGTGCCAGCGGTGGCATCGGCATGATGATGAGCATGACAACCGCAACGATTACGCTGACGAGTATGACGTCCGCGCCGCGCACCGGCAGGGCACGGAATCGGGCAAAGGGCAGTGTCCGCGCCAAGTTCAGCGCCCCACCCGCGGTTGTTCGGACGCAAGCTGATGATAGTTTGCCATTACCTTGCGGACATAATCCTGTGTCTCGCGATAGGGCGGCACCTGATTGCCATATTTGGCAACTGCGCCTTCGCCTGCGTTGTAAGCAGCGAGAACCAACGGAAAGTCATTGTAACGTGTGTAAAGCCGCCGCAGCAGCCGTGCGCCGCCATCGACATTGCTTTCGGGATGCGCAATCGCACCAACGCCCAGCATGCGCGCGGTGCCGGGCATAAGCTGCATCAACCCGCGCGCACCGGCATGGCTTGTCGCGCGTTCTTTATATTGCGATTCTTGCTTGATTACGGCGTGCAGGAGCAGGGGATCAATCCGGTGCCGCTCGGCAACACGGGTAATCATATCGTCATAGGGTGTTGAATAACTGACCGGACGCATTGCAAGGATGGCGTCGCCCGATCCGGTATCGCCTGCAAAGGCTTCGACAGGTTCCTGAAATTTTGGTGCAATTCGTATCATGCTGCTGTCGCTAGCATCGACCATAACCCGCAATAGCCGCGGTTCGGCATCGGGTGCGATGCGAAGATCACGAGGGTCGACATATTCCGAAACATTGGCTGGCGCGACGATGATCCTGTCGGCGCCACAATCCTTGAGCGAGTCAAATCCTCCCAGTGAACCCGCACCGGCGACGCGCAGTTTGCCTTCGACCGGGCAAGGGAGGGTAGGAAAAGGTTTATCTTTTGCGTGAGCGGTCAGCCCAAATGAGCTGCATAGGGCAACAAGCCCAAATAATATGCGTTCATGCATTTGCACCGCTCCTCCAGTGCTCCC
Source organism: Sphingomonadales bacterium (assembly GCA_043743675.1). Classification (GTDB taxonomy): domain Bacteria; phylum Pseudomonadota; class Alphaproteobacteria; order Sphingomonadales; family Sphingomonadaceae; genus Sphingomonas_O. The sequence goes on along the minus strand of JAYTWA010000251.1, from coordinate 2,259 downwards.
GAATGTGATCCGGAAGGCTCCAAATTCGATGCCCCACCCTGCCAACCGGTCATGCTCGTTCCGAAGGACAGAACCATTAACTGCAAGTGAATTGCTACGATTTCAAGTCGTCAGTTGAACTTGTTTTTGTTAACTCTCTTTTAACCCTGATTTACGCGGGTTTACTCTCTCATTTACGGTATACAACAGTTTACTTACTTGCGTGTCAGTAACTCGGTTTCGTCATTTCTACAGCCGAATCGACTGATTCGCGCCTTCTTTGCGGCAATCGTAAATGATACAAAAAATCATTTAATTACATTGATGTAAGTAGAGCGTGGAACGGATTATGCGTTGACTCGTTGTATAAAGTGTCCAACTTTATGGATGCGAGTCGCAGCGAAGCCCCACCTTGCGACTTGCATGTATTCTGCCGTGCATCACAAGCTTGTTGTGCGTGATCATTATATTCATATTGCGGCCATGCTCGGGCTGCCCATTATTATGAACATTACTGTCAGCATGATAGTAACGAACTCGTAATTATGGTCCTTTGGTCAGGACGCGGGACGCATGGCGGACAAGAATGACGGTGCCGACAAAAGCGAACTTCCAACACCAAAAAAACTGCGCGATGCCCGCAATAAAGGCGATATAGCAAAGTCAAAAGATTTGAGTGCTGGCCTGCTAACCTTGGCGTGGCTCATCCTTTTTGCGCTTGCCTCTGGCTATGTCGCCAGTGAACTTGCGCGGCTAGCGACGGACACACTTACCGCTGCGACTAATATGCCGTTTAATCAGGCCATGACGTCGATTGGTTGGGCAACACTGATAACACTTGTAAAAATATCGCTGGTGACGCTGGTGCCCGTTGCCGCCATCGCAACTTTCGCCGAGTATCTTCAAGCAGGGCCGATCTTCACGTTCGAAAAGATGAAGTTCGGACTAGATAAGCTTAACCCGATGGAAGGGTTGAAGCGGATGTTTGGCATGGACGGCCTTGTTGAGCTCGTCAAAACCCTGGTCAAAGTCGGGTTTGTCTGCGTCATCAGCTACGTTGTGATGCGCGCCGCCGTTAGCGAAGCCGGGCAGCTGATCCGCCTCGCCAGTTGGTCCCCGGTTGCTGACTCTGGACCTGCTGCAGCATATACGACGCTCGACTTAACCTATCGACTGACGCTCAAACTTTTTTCGATGGTCGTTGGCGTGTTCCTGTTCGTTGCCGTCGCCGACTGGTTTTATTCGCGGCATAGCTACATCAAGAAGATGAAGATGAGCATGCGCGACATCAAACAGGAATATAAAGACGACGAAGGCGATCCTCAGGTTAAATCGATGCGGCGTGAAATGCACCAGGAATGGGCGAACCAGAACACACTTGGCGCAACACGCGGGTCAGCGGCGCTGCTGGTTAATCCAACGCATATTGCCATTGCACTGGATTATGATCTCGAAAAAACGCCGGTGCCGGTCATTGCTGCCAAAGGTGCGGGCGAACTGGCCGCCGCCATGCGGGCCGAAGCCGAAGCAAATGGCGTTCCGATAATCCGCAATATTGCGACGGCGCGAATATTGTGGGCGCGCGGTGAGATTGGTGAGATCGTTCCGCAGGACATGTTCGATGCGATTGCCGCGATCATCCTTTGGGCAAAGAAAGCGCGCGACGGCAACGCGCCAATGGATCATGACATGGATGCCGCGCGGCCATTGCTCGCGCGTCTCGAAACGGCTGTCTGACAGGGAAAGATATGGGAATTGGTGCTGTCTTATCTTCGATTTTGGCGGTTGTCATCGCGCTGGCCTTTGTGCTTGGCCTTGCTTGGGGCGTTATTTGGCTACTCAAGAAGTTTCAGGACAAGCAGCTGGGGACGAGCGAAGGCAGTGGCGATGATCGCCCGATCCGTTTTCTCCGTTCAATGCCGCTTGGCCAACGCGAACGGGTGGCGCTGATTGAAGTCGGTAACGAAACGATGCTGCTGGGCGTGACTGGTGGTTCGATTACACTGCTCGCGCGTTGGCCCGATGAAAAAGTGCCTGCCTTTCCGGCACGACCCGGCGTCAAGCCATGAACGCCAATGTTCGGATCGATGGTTTAACAAGCTTGCGTCGCGTTGATCCTGATGAAGCAGCATTGGCCCATGCGCTGTGCATTTTGCTTGATGGGCACATAGATAAGGTAACTGCAGGGGTAACATGGTTCGCCGCGAGCAAAGGCCTGCATTTTCATATCGCACAAATTGCAGGCCAAGCAGTGCCGCTATCGCCCGACCGAATTTCGGA
>JAYTWA010000250.1:0-10094 GCA_043743675.1 Sphingomonadales bacterium | reverse complement strand
TTTCATTAATTCGACCGCGCATCTCCAGCATAGTTACTGGCGGCATTTTCAGCCTGAGGCTTTTACCGTTCAGCCCGACACCGCATCTTCTGCCCTTTACAGCGAAGCGATTAAGACAGGCTACATCGCAATGGATCGATTGCTTGGTGAATTTATGAAACTGGCCGATGCCAGTGGTGCAATGCTGGTGTTTGCCACAGCGCTCAGCCAACAACCTTATCTCGCTGCCGAAGAAACCGGTGGCAAACATTTTTACCGTTTGCGCGACATTACCGCCTTTTTCCGCCGCTTTGCTCTCCCTCACAGTGACATCGACCCGACGATGACGCACCAATATTTTGTGCGCTTTGATAACGAGTCGGACCGCAAGCAGACATACGCCGCGCTTGCCGCCTTCAAACTCGCCGATGGTCGTGCGCTGTTCGGCTTCAACGATCACGCTGCCACTGGCCTTTATTTCTCGTGCAATATTTACACCGAGATTGACGGCACGACGGGCGTTGTTGCGCCCGACGGAAACATGTTCAAATTCAGTGACATCGCCTACAAAATTGATTCAACAAAGTCAGGGCGGCACCATCCGGACGGTGCGCTCTGGTTCCGCACAGGCGCTCACAAACGCCACGAAACACCCGTTTCGATCCTCGACATATTCCCGACGACGCTTGATTTGCTGGGCGTTGAAAATCCAACGAGCGACCGCATGGGCACATCGCTGATCGATCAGCTCGCGATATAATTCCGCATCGCGGCGGCTTCGGCCTCGATATGGTCGATGCGGTGTTTGACCAGATCACCGATGGAAATGAACCCGATAACGCGGCCGCCCTCCACCACCGGCAAATGGCGGATGCGCCGCTTGGTCATTAGCGACAGGCCCGACATAACCGGAGTCGCGGGATCAACGGTCATTGCGGGGGCCGTCATCACGTCGCCGATTCGTGCGTCGAGTGCCGCGGCCCCGACTTTGGCGAGCGAATAAACCACGTCGCGTTCCGAAAAAATGCCGACGACGCGGCCGTCATCGATTACCGGCACCGCGCCAATACGCTTTTCGGCAAACATAGCGACCGCATCGGACACGCGGTCATCACTCCGCACTGACACGACATCGCTGCCTTTGGATGCAAGGATAGCGCCGATCGTCATGATCATTCTCCTGCGTTGGCGACTCCGTATCGCTCTGACTTGATCGTCTCATGTTCAGGGGCCAAAGGGAAGCGATGGCAAATTCAGGACTCGAAGACCCCGATCATGCGCAATTCGCGTGGGGCCGTTTTCGCAAGCTAATGATCTGGATGGTTATCGCCTCAACCGTGACGGCGGCTGGCGGATTATGGCTTCTCCATAAGTTGATTGGCACGATCCCATTTCACATGGCGATTGCGACGGGTGTCGGCACGTTCATTTCGGTGATGCTTGCGGCCGCGCTAATGAGCCTTGTTTTTCTGAGCAATGGCACGGGCCATGATGCGAGTATCGACGACCCTTTCGAGGATTTGAATCCATGAGCCCCGACGAACCGATACTGCGCGTCGTGCCGCGTCCAGCCGACATCAATGCCAACGGCCATATTTTTGGCGGGTGGGTGCTAAGCCAGATGGACATTGCCGGTGGCATAGTCGCGGGACGAATTGCGGAGGGCCGCTGCGCCACGGTGGCCATTGAGAAAATGGATTTTCTTGCGCCCATCCTGCTCCGTGATCTGGTGTCGATTTACGCCAGCATCGAACGGCGCGGTCGCACGTCGATTGCGATCCGGCTGGACGTGATTGCAAGTCGTGACCGCGGACAACAGGAAGTTAAAGTGACCAGCGGCGTCTTTACGTTCGTCGCGGTCGATGATGATTTCAAACCGACGGCACTGCCACCGATTTAGGCGGCAAGGCTTATACCTGCTTCGATCTCTGCCGCTTTTGCTTCAACCAGCTTCACAATATGATCGACCATATCGGCATCGTTGACGTGATGATCGGTAACGCCCGATAGATAAACCATGTGCTTGCCCGCACCGCCGCCGGTAAGGCCGATGTCGGTCTCGCGCGCTTCACCGGGGCCGTTGACGACACAACCAAGCACAGAAAGCGACATCGGCGTGCGGATATGTTGAAGTCGCTCTTCGAGTTTCTGCACTGTGCGGATCACGTCGAACCCCTGCCGCGCACATGATGGGCAACTGACCACGCGGACGCCGCGATTGCGGATGCCCAGCGCCTTCAAGATTTCAAACCCGACGCGGACTTCCTCTTCGGGTTCTGCGCTGAGCGAAACACGGATCGTATCGCCGATCCCATACCAGAGCAGTGACCCGATCCCGATGGCGGATTTGACTGTCCCGCCGACAAAACCACCCGCCTCGGTAATTCCCAGATGCAGCGGGCAATCAACGACTTCGGCCAATTGTTGGTACGCCGCGACCGCAAGGAAAAAGTCTGACGCTTTTACGGCAACCTTGAATTCGTGAAAATCATGGTCTTGCAATAGCTTGATGTGGTCGAGCGCGGATTCAACCAGCGCCTCGGGGCACGGCTCACCATATTTTTCCAGCAAGTCCTTTTCCAGACTACCGCCGTTCACGCCGATACGGATTGCACAACCATTGGCCTTTGCCGCGCGCACCACTTCGGCCACACGTTCAGACGATCCGATATTGCCCGGATTAATGCGCAGACATGCCACACCCGCATCTGCGGCTTCAAGTGCGCGTTTATAATGAAAGTGAATATCGGCGACAATCGGCACTTTGCTGGCACGGACAATCTGACTCATTGCCGCCGTTGATTCAACATCGGGACATGACACACGGATAATATCGACGCCGGCCTCTTCGCAGCGGCGAATCTGGTCAATTGTCGCCCCGGCATCACTGGTCAGCGTGTTTGTCATTGTCTGGACCGTGACCGGCGCATCGCCACCAACGGGCACATTGCCGACCATGATCTGGCGGGATTTGCGGCGCGTAATATCGCGCCAGGGACGAAGTGAGGACATGAGGTGTCTATAGTCGCTGAACAGCAGGCCGCAAAGGGGCATCTGCGCCCGGTTGAAATCTGTGCCGCCTTCCGTCAATGTTGCGTTGCAGCATTGAAAGGACTCGGTTGCGGATTGCCATTGTCGATGAAAGTGCGGCGCGGGCTGCTGTGATCGAGGAGGGGCTGCGCGACGCGGGCCTGACTGACATCACGCTGTTTGCCGAACGAAACGGCATCGCGGCGCGGCTTGAAGCGCTGTCGCCGGATGTTGTTCTTATCGATCTCGGCAACCCACATCGTGACGAACTTGAAGAGTTGTTCATGCTGTCGCGCGCCATTGCCCGGCCCGTCGCGATGTTTGTCGATCAAAGCGATACCGCATCCATGGAAGCCGCGATTGATGCCGGCGTCTCGGCCTATGTTGTTGATGGCATGAAAAAGGAACGGATCAAGCCCGTGCTCGAACTCGCGATCCGGCGGTTCAATGCTTTTGCCCGGCTGCGTTCTGAACTGGATGAGGCGCGGACGGCACTGGCCGAGCGTGATACTGTCGATCATGCCAAGGCACTATTAATGAAAAAGAGAGGGATCGACGAACCTGCGGCCTATGCGGCCTTGCGCAAAGCCGCGATGGACAGCGGACGGCGGATTGCTGACGTCGCCGACGCCATTGTCACAGCCGACAAATTGATGGGGGATTTATGAGTCTGACGCCGCTCCGCATCGGGTTCCTGCCGCTGGTCGATGCCGCGCTGCCGATCCTCGCCCGCGAGCTTGGTTTTGCCGAGGACGAAGGGATCGACCTCACGCTGGTCCGCGACATGAGTTGGGCAACGGTCGCTGACAGACTGCTTTATGGGCATACTGACGCCGCGCATATGCTCGCCCCGCTGGCGATTGCAACGACACTGGGGCTGGGGCGACCTGCGACGCCAGTGTCTGTGCCATTTGTGCTGGGCCTGAATGGCAATGCCATTACGCTGACCCCTGCCCTTGCCGCGCAAGTGACTGAGGTAGGGTCTCCCGACGACATCACAGCAATCGGGAAGCGGCTCGCCGGGGTCATCAGATCGGGCGGGCGCAAACTGCGGCTTGGCGTCGTCCACCGTTATTCAAGCCATAATTACATGCTTCGGTATTGGCTCATGGGCAGCGGGATTGATCCAAATTTAGATATCGAGATCATCACGGTCGCCCCACCCTTTGCCGCTGATGCACTCGAAAATGGCGATGTCGACGGGATTTGCGTGGGCGAACCATGGAACAGTGTCGCTGTCGCGCGCGGTGTGGGTGTCATCGTGGCCGTTACGTCGCAAATCTGGCTGCGCGGGGTTGAGAAAGTCTTGGCCATGCGGACCGAGCGGATGGAGGCCGAACCCGACGTCATGCACCGCTTGATCCGTGCGCTCTATCGGGCAGGTGTGGCGTTTGTTGATCCGGCGCGACTCGAGACGGTTTGCGACATTCTGGCACGGCCAGCGTATCTCGACGGATCGGTGGCGCTCATCCGCGGCGCGATATCGGACCGCATATTATTCGCCAAGGGGTCCGTGCCAATCCACATTCCCGACTTCATGTTTCAGCATCGCGAAGCAGCGAACTTCCCATGGGTCAGTCAGGCGGCATGGCTGTATGCGCAAATGGCAGCGGCTGGGCACGTAACGGCAAACGCGGCGGACTATGCGACCGCGCAAGGTGTGTTTCGCCCCGATGTCTATCGAGCCGCACTGCGTCCGCTGGGCGTACCCTTGCCCGGCGCGAGTTCGAAGCTGGAGGGTGGGATAGCCGATCCGACTGGCGTTGGCACGACGCAAGGGCGCCTGATCCTTGGCCCCGATCGATTTTTTGACGGCAAGTTATTCGACCCTGAGGTTGTGCCTGAATTTTAGGCAACTGCCCACTTATGCTGCACTGCAATAAAAACACTTGCGTCGGAAGCGAATCAGCGACAGTCTAATCAAATTACGCAAGCACAACGATGTGCCGCGCACCAATTCAAAGCAGTTTTGGCAACGACGCCAACCGACGGGACAACGATCCGCGTCGGAGCATTTTCGCGTTCGAGAGAGGCGCGTTTGTATCCATTCAAAGGGGCAGAATATATGCGCACACACATCCGGGCCGCCATCGCACTGGCACTGACAACAACCATCGCAGGATGCGGCGGCACGCCGACCGCGACGACCCCTGCAGGCAAGAGCAATTTGGAAAAGCCGGTCCTAAAGCTGGGCTTCATCAAGCTGACCGACATGGCACCGCTCGCGATTGCCAAGGAAAAGGGATATTTCGCCGAAGAAGGGCTGACAGTGTCGCTGGAGCCACAGGCGAACTGGAAAGTGCTGGTCGATGGCGTGGGTTCGGGTGCGCTTGATGGCGCACATATGCTGGCGGGTCATGCGATTGCTTCGGGCGCGGGCATTGGTTCCAAGGTCAAGATCGTCACGCCGCTCAGCCTCGACATGAATGGCAAGGCGATCACCGTATCGAACAAGATTTACGAGTTGATCGCGCCGACATTGGCGAAAGGCGCGGATGGCAAAGTCACGCACCCAATCAATGCGGCGGTCCTGAAGCCCGTTGTCGCCAAGCTGAAAAGCGAAGGCAAGCCACTAAAAATGGGCATGGTTTTCCCAGTATCCGGCCACAATTATGCACTGCGTTACTGGTTGGCTGCAGGTGGTTTGAACCCCGGCTATTATCTTCCCGCCGATACAGCGGGCGTGACCGGCGCTGACGTTCAACTGTCCGTCACGCCACCGCCACAGATGCCGGCAACACTCGAAGCTGGCACCATTGATGGGTATGCTGTTGGCGAGCCATGGAATCAGGCTTCGGTAGCCAAAAAGATCGGCGTTCCCCTTATCACTGATCCCGACATCGCAGGCCTGAATGCCGACAAGGTTTTCGGCCTGACCGAAGCCTTTACCAAGGCCAATCCAAAGACGACCAAAGCGATCCTCCGCGCGCTGATCCGGGCGCAGATGTGGCTTGATGCGGAGGGCGGCAAGAACCGGCCTGAAGCCATTAAGATTCTCGCAATGCCGCAATATGTCGGCGCGGATGAAAAAGTGCTGGCGGCTTCGATGTCAGGTAAGTTTACGTTTGCTCAGGGTGACACCCGCGACACGCCGGAATTCAATCTCTTTTTCAATCAGGGCGCGAGTTACCCTTATTATTCGGACGCCATCTGGGTGCTGACGCAAATGCGCCGCTGGGGCCAGATCGCAGAAGACAAACCCGATGCCTGGTATCTTGAAACTGCGAAATCATCCTATCGCCCTGACTTGTATATGGATGCCGCCAAGTCACTAGTAGCGGATGGCAAAGCGCCCGCCGATGCCTTCCCCGAAAGCGACGGCTTCCGCAGCTATACAATCAAGTCGATTGACGGCGTTGTCTTTGATGCGCGCAAACCGTCGGCGTATGTCGCCAGCTTCACGATTGGATTGAAGGCGGGGCAAACAGTAACGGCAGCGGGGGTCAAATGATGGCCACCCCGGCTCTCAAAATTGTTACACCGGTGGCCGACGAAGCTATTGTTTTGCCGACTGTTAAACCTGTCGAGATTGCGGTGGCTAAACCGGCACCAGTCTGGCTTGCCAAAGTAAAAATACCCGAGGGTCGCGCGCTCTTTGAAAGCCTGTGGCCGCCGGTGCTTGGCATGGCTATTTTCATCGGAGCGTGGGCGTTGCTTGCACCGCAAGTCAAAACATCGCTCGGCGCGTTGCCGGGGCCGGGTGATGTGTGGACGTCGTTCGTCGCCCTGATGGGTGAGCATGCTGTCGCGCGCGCTGATGCGGCAGCAGCGGTGGCTGCGGGTGGTCTTTATTCGGGGCCGCCGACATTTATCGACCAGATTTTCACGTCCTTGTTCACGGTCGCGATGGGTTTCATTCTGGCCAGCATTGTCGCGGTGCCGCTCGGCCTGATCGCGGGTCTGTCAAAGCGGGTTAGCGCGGCGATCAACCCCCTGATTCAGGTGATGCGCCCGGTCAGTCCGCTCGCGTGGCTCCCGATTGTGACGATGGTCGTTTCGGCGTCCGTCACGAGCACGGATCCGATGTTCGCCAAGAGTTTCATCATATCGGCCGTTGTCGTGATGCTGTGCTCGCTTTGGTCGACACTGATCAACACCGCGATTGGCGTGGCGAGCATCGACAAGGATTTACTGAATGTCGGGCGCGTGCTGCGGCTCGGCTGGTTTGCGAAACTGACCAAGCTCGTGCTGCCCTCTGCCATGCCTTACATATTTACCGGTATGCGGTTGTCGCTCGGCGTGGGCTGGATGGTGCTGATTGCGGCGGAAATGCTCGCGCAAAATCCGGGCCTCGGTAAATTCGTTTGGGACGAGTTTCAGAACGGCAATGATCGTTCCTTGTCGCGGATCATGGTCGCCGTTATCGTCATCGGCCTGATCGGCTTCCTGCTCGATCAGGTTATGCGTGTTGCCCAGAATTTCGCCAGTCGGCACACCGCGCGATGAGTGCAGCGCTCGAACTCAAAGGCGTCCACAAGGGCTATCCGGGAACGCCAGTCCTCAATGGCATCGACTTGTCAGTGGCCGATGGAGAATTCGTTGCGATCTTGGGCTTTTCAGGGACGGGCAAGACGACACTCATTTCGCTGGTCGCTGGTTTGATCGAGGCGGATGCAGGCGAAATCCTGATTGGCGGGCAACCCGTAAACGGCCCCGGTGGTGCGAGCAGCCTCGTCTTCCAAAGCTATTCGCTGTTCCCGTGGCTGACGGTCGAAGGCAATGTCAGGCTCGCCGTCGATGCCACGCATAAATCGATGACCAAGGCCGAACGGTCGGCGCTGGTGCGCGAAAAGATCGACCTCGTTGGCCTCAGCCATGCCATCGACCGCAAGCCCGCCGAACTCTCAGGCGGCATGCGCCAGCGCGTTGCCGTCGCCCGCGCGCTGTCGATGCAACCACAGATATTGTTGCTTGATGAACCGCTGTCGGCGCTGGACGCGCTCACGCGTGCAAAGCTGCAAGCTGAGATCGACCGCATCCGCGAACAGGAAAAGCGGACAATCCTGCTGATTACGAACGACGTCGACGAAGCGTTGCTGCTGGCCGACCGTGTTGCCGTCCTTGAACCCGCAACGGGCATGATTGGCCAGATTTTCGACGTCACAATCGCCCGCCCGCGCGAGAAGACCGCGCTGAATCACGACGCGGCTTACAAAGCATTACGTAATCGCATTGCAACCTATCTCGGTGGACTGAACGATGCGAAAGCGGCGCTTGGTGGCGATGACAAAGCGTTGCCCAATGTCAGCCCGATCAATGTTCTCGCGCCACCCAAAGCTTATCTAGATGCGGCTAAGTCTGGCGTCGAGCGCCGCTATCTCGAGTTTTTCAAAGTCGCTAAAGTCTATCCGACAGCCAAGGGTCCGCTAACAGTCGTTGAGGATTTCAACCTGTTGATGAACAAAGGCGATTTCGTGTCGCTGATCGGCCATTCGGGCTGCGGCAAGTCAACGGCGCTGACGATGGCAGCGGGCCTGAACAGCATCAGCGGCGGCGGCATTGTCCTCGACGGGCATGAAATCACCGAAGCGGGGCCGGACAAAGGCGTTGTTTTTCAGTCGCCCAGCCTGATGCCGTGGCTGACCGCGCGCGAAAATGTCATGGCGGGCGTCTCGCGCGTATACCCGCATGCGACCCGCGCCGAACGTCGCGAGATCGTTGATTATTATCTGGGCCGGGTTGGTTTGGGTGACAGTCTCGACAAGCTGGCGTCGGAAATGTCGAACGGGATGAAACAGCGCGTCGGCATTGCCCGTGCGTTTGCGCTCAGCCCGAAATTGCTGCTGCTCGATGAGCCGTTCGGTATGCTCGACAGCCTGACGCGCTGGGATTTGCAGGACGTCCTGATGGAAGTGTGGGAACGCACGCATGTGACTGCAATCTGCGTCACGCATGATGTCGATGAAGCCATATTGCTCGCCGACCGTGTTGTCATGATGACCAACGGGCCGAACGCGACGATTGGCAAAATTCTCGAGATTGACCTGCCGCGCCCGTGCGACCGCAAGGCGTTGCTCGAGCATCCGAAATTTTATGGATACCGCGAGGAAATTCTCCAGTTTCTAGCCAATTATGAGCACGGATCGCATGCCGAAGCAGCATAGCGACCGCACCTGGGATGCCTTTGAAACGCGTATTCAGAGGGGACGACATGCGTAAAAATATTATCACACTGGCGCTGCTTAGCGGCGCATCGCCAGCGTTGGCTGACGCCGTGAAAATCAAACCGATCATCGACGTGCGGCTGCGTTATGAATCGGTCGATCAAAAGCCATTTGCGCAGGACGCGTCCGCGATTACAGCGCGTGTGCGCGCGGGCTTTGAGGCAAAGACAGGCGATTTCACGCTACTCGCCGAAGCCGAAGGCATACTCGCCATCGACGAAGGTTATAACAGTGGCGTCAACGGGCGGACGGCGTTTCCCGTCATTCCTGATCCGCAAACCATCGGCCTCAACCGGTTGCAGCTGCAATATCGTGGCCTCCCCAAAACCGTGATCACAGTCGGGCGGCAACGCATCAACCTTGATGACCAGCGCTTTGTCGGTGGCGTTGGTTGGCGCCAGAATGAACAAACATATGACGCCGCCCGTGTTGAGTGGGCGGGCGTGAAGAACCTAAAGGTCGATCTGACTTACGCCTGGAAAGTCCGCACAATCTGGGGTGTGGATGGCACGCCCACGCGGCCAGAATCCGTGTCGGGGAACAATATTTTCGGCAACGCATCGTTGACGACCAAACTCGGTACACTAACGGCGTTCGGCTACGCTGTGGATCAGGATCAGACGCCGCTTTTTGCCAACAGCAGTATCACCTATGGCGGACGGTTCGCGGGCGCGCATCCGTTTACGAAGACGACAAAACTCAACTACATGCTCAGCTATGCGCGCCAGATTGACTATGGCCGCAACCCAAACCGTTACACGGCCGAATATTTTGCGGGTGACCTGTCGCTGGGTATCAAGGCGCTGACCATCGGCGCAGGGTTTGAAATCCTTGGCGCGGACAAAGGCGTTGCGCTGACCAGTTTTCAGACACCGCTGGCGACACTCCATAAATTCAATGGCTGGGCCGACAAGTTTCTCG